>NZ_JBLTJC010000023.1:0-57627 GCF_048158785.1 Streptomyces colwelliae
CGCTCGGCGACTACTCGACCGCCGAGTACCACGCCCACTGCTACCTGTCGGCCCTCCGACCCCACATGATCCGGTCCCAGGCCATCGCCACGACCCGGCTCGCACCCGCCCAACTTGCCCAGGGCGCGGCCGCATCGGAGTCCGGCCAACTCGGGCGAGATGGGACTGGCCGCCGAGACCGCGGCACGAAAGGCTTCGCCGATGCTCGTAGACTCATGGCGTGGCATTCATGAGCACTCCGCACTGCTGCTTCCTGTAACCGGAAGGCGTTGAGGGCGAGGCCGGACGGCGTCGCCCTCCTTGGTGTGCCTGCTGCGTGAACCACCTTTCCGGCGCTGCCCGTTCCTTCCTGAGGCAGTGACGTTCTGAGGCAGTGACGTTCTGAGGCAGTGACGTTCTTAGCGCGCGTGCAGGCACGGTCCTTTCCCTTCGCCTTTGCCAGGAGTGCCTCGTGCCCATGTCGTTTCCCCCTGCCCTCGGCCTGTCCCTCGACCTGCTGCGCTGCCCGACGTGCCGCACGCGCGGCCTGCGCCCCGACCGCGGCGCGCTGCGCTGTCCAGCGGGCCACACCTTCGACATCGCCCGCCACGGCTACGCCGGCCTGTCGACGGGTGCCCGTGCCACCAGCGGCGACGACACGGCCATGGCTCAGGCGCGGGACCGGTTCCTGTCGACCGACACGTACGCGCCCATCCGTAAAGCCGTTGCCCGTCTGGCGGCCGACTCCGCGCCCGAGCAGGCCACGGTTGTGGACATCGGTTGTGGCACGGGCTATTACCTGGCCGGCGTACTCGATCAGCTGCCCGGCGCTCGCGGTCTGGGACTGGACACGTCGGTGCGCGCGCTGCGCTCAGCGGCTCGCGCCCATGAACGAGCCGCTGCGGCGGCCTGGGACGTCTTCCGTCCCTTCCCGCTGGCCGGCGGAGTGGCTGATGTCGTGCTGGATGTGTTCGCCCCGCGCAACCCGGTCGAGTTCCACCGAGTACTGCGCCAGACCGGCCGGCTGATCGTGGTCCGCCCTACCGGGCGGCACCTCGCCGAGCTGCGGGGCCGGGTGTCCGCGATGGTCACGATCGACCCGGCCAAGGAACAACGCCTGCACCGTGCGATGGATCCCTACTTCGAGGCCGCCGTCACCGAACAGGTCGAATACACCGCGCCCCTGACCAGGCACGAGGCCCTCGATCTGGTTGGAATGACGCCGAGCGCACGCCACTTGAGCCGTGCCGACCTGAACGATGCCGGCTCCTTGCCCGACCACGTCACCGTCTCCGTGCTGGCCACGGCCTACCGGCCTCGGTGACCGAAAGCGGGCGCATGCTCCTGTCGACCGACGAGCAGTGGGCACCGGAACGCCCTGGAGAGATCGGCCACGTGAGACGTTCCGACCCTGGCAGGCGACGCGGAAACTCGTTCCGCGTCCGTCATTGTCAGTGGTCCCGCATACGGTTCTCCAATGGACCATCAGCGGTTCGGGCGCGTCCTGCCGGGGGGATCACACGTGAGCGATGTTCCGATGCACGAGGCAGGGGACGTACGAAAGGCCTGGGGTCGGGTCACCGCGTGGCTTGAGCGGAACAATCCCGAGGTTCTCGCTGCGCTCGGCGGCCCGGGCAGTCAGGCGGCCATTGACGAAGCCGAACTGCGCCTGGGGCTGGAGCTGCCAGGGGCGATGCGGCAGTGGCTGCTGACGAACGACATCGATGCCGACAGGCAACCCGACGGTGGATCGTGTCTGGTGGCGCTGGGGTGCGAGATAGCCCTCCCTGGTGGCCATCTCCTTCTGGGCCTGACGGACATTCAGCGGGTCTACCTCAGCCGGATGGGCTTGGAGGAGATGCAGCCGTCCGCGGATCCCGACCATCCGTTCTGGCGTCGTGAGTGGGTGCCGATCGCCGCGGAGTGCGACGGTCTCTACGGGACGTTTCTGAACACGCTCAGCGGAACAGTCGGCACGTGGTCTGAAGCACACGGTCCCGAGGAGGGTGTGTACGCCTCGTTGTCCGCCTTCTTCCAAGAGACAGCGGACCGGATGGAAGGGGTCTCCTCGGGGGACTGGGGAGGCCCCGGCAGGGCTGGTGGACTCCGTCGGCTCGATGCCCGCCCCGAGGATGAGCCGATACGCATCTGGGCACGCGCCAACGGCTATCTCGTAAATGACCGTGGCCGTATTCCTGCGACCATCCGCGAGGCCTACGAGGCCCACTAGGCACGGTGAGCACCAGGACCGGCTGTACCAGTCGGTCGGTCACTGCCATCCGTCGATCGCGGCAACGAGGACGGTGGCCTCCCCCAACCCCAGAACCGGCGACAACGGCTCCAGCACCGTGACTATGCGGCGCGGTCATTTCGCAGGGCCTGGACGAGCCAGGGGTACACCGGGATCAGGTTCGGCACCGCCTGCCAGCCGTTGACGATCCACACCAGCCGCCAGTATCGGTCCACCCGGGGATCGTGTGCTTCTTCGAACTGCCGGGCCATCCAGTCCCGGAATTCCGCGTCAGGGGTACGCGCGAACACCTCGGCGAAGCGGTGCACGAGGTCGCCGACGACGGACGCTCCCCCACCGCCGAGCGGGTCGATGCCCGACTCCATGGCGTCGCCCACCTTCTGACGGGTGAACTCCATCAGTTCCTCACCGGCCTCACTCTCGATGTCGAGCGTGCGTCCGGTGGCCTGGTACCTGGCCGTCCGGCGTATCCGGGCCCGGAAGTCCTCGTCACCGACCAGCTCGGCGAGCTCCACCCACGCGGCGACCTGCTCACTGGAGGGGTCATCAGGGAGGTCGGGGGTGGCAGCGCGAACCATGGCCACCGCGGCCGGGTCGGCATCCACCGTGCCGAAGGTGCCGTCCACGAAATCGTCGATCAACCGTCGGCGTTCCTCGTCGGACAACTGCGTGAGCCTGTACACAGAGCTCACGGTCCAGCACCCGTTGAATCGTGGCCAGGTCCATACCCAACTCGCGCAGTGTGCGCAGGAGTTCCAGACGAAGCAGTGCGTCGAGGTCGTAGAGCCGATAACCGGCGGGACTTCGAGTGGTCGGCGCCACCATCCCCGAGTTGGAGTAGAACCGGATGGTCCTCACGGACAAGCCGGTCCGCCGGGAGAGCTCCCCGATCGAGTAGAGGGTCGTGGCGTCCATGTCCCCCACTCTGCCGTCTCCAGTCACTGGAGACTCAAGGCCGTTCCGAGCTGTCTCCCGACCGGGACGGCCTCCGAGTCGCCGAAGCACGCGTCACCACTCGCCGGACTTCACGCCTCCCCGGATTCCAGAAGGTCCCGCAGCACCCGCTCGTCGTCAGGACTGAGCTGAGCGACGAACCGGGCGAGCACCGTCTCCCGGTCGCCGTCCCGGTCGAGCTCGGTGTGCATACGACGGGCCGTGAGCCCCTGTGCGTCCTGAACCGGAAAGTAGGCGAACCCCCGTCCCTGCCGCCGCCGCTCCACGACGCCCTTGCCGTGCAGCCGGGTCAGGATCGTCGTCACCGTGGTGCGGGCCAGGTCCGTGTCGAGGCTCAGCTGCACCTCCCCGGGGGTCTGCGGGGCGCCGGCGGCCCAGAGCGCGGCCATGACGGTGGCCTCCAGCTCACCCGCCGGTCGGCGTTCGTCCTTCGCGTCGGCCATGGGAACGATCCTCACCCCGTCTTCGTCTACAGTTCGGTAGACCGTCTACAGAATTGTAGTCACTCGGGTGCCGTCTCGTCACCGCGCCCGAGTGCCCATTTCCGCCCGCCCATTATGGAAGGGACCGTCGACGATGACCGCAGGGCTTCGCACCCTCATCCCCTCGCGCGTGTCGACGAGTTTCCGCGCGATACCGGCGCCTCCGTCTCCGCCCAGGTCCTACGACGGAACGAGGGGCCGGAGCGCCCCCGAACCCGGCCGTGGCAGGCTGGAGATCACGTCGGCCCCCGCCCCGGCGACGCCACGCCCAACTGAGCACCGCCGTACAGGAGTTGAGCGCCATGCCCTCCGAGCTGCCGAAGTCGACCGGAGCCCCGGCCCATCAGAACGTCACCTTCCCCAGTGCCGGGGGCACCGCCCACGGCTATCTGGCGCTGCCGCCGTCCGGGAGCGGACCGGGCGTGATCGTCATCCAGGAGTGGTGGGGCCTGACCGACCACATCGCCGACGTGGCCGACCGGCTCGCCCAGGAGGGCTTCGTCGCGTTCGCCCCCGACCTCTACGGCGGGAACGTGGCGCACGAGAGCGACGAGGCCCTCCGGATGATGCTCGCCCTCCCGGTCGCCCGCGGTGTCGAACTGCTCTCCGGCGCGGTCGACCACCTGCTGTCCCTGCCCGAGGTCACCTCGGACACGGTCGGCGCGGTCGGCTTCTGCATGGGCGGCGGCTTCGTCCTGTACCTCGCCGCGGCCGACCCGCGCGTGAGCGCGGCGGTGCCGTTCTACGGCGTGATCCAGGGCGAACTCCCCGACTTCTCCGGCCTGAAGGCCCAAATCCAGGGACACTACGGCGAGTTGGACGAGAGCATCCCGGTGGCGGGCCTCGACGCCTTGAGCAAGACGATCCAGGAACAGTCCGGCATCACCCCGGACCTGCGCCTCTACCCGGCCGGCCACGCCTTCTTCAACGACGGCCGCCCGGTCTACGACGCCGACTCCGCCACCCGCGCCTGGGCGAGCACGGTGCCGTTCCTGCACGAGCAGTTGGGCTGACGCTCGACCGTCCTCGGGCCAAGGTCCTACGCCCCTGGCCCGAGGTGCCGCGCGGGCGGCGCCGGTAGCGTCCCGGGCATGAAGATCACCGTGCCGCCCCGCAGCCCCGAAGAGCGCAAGCGTGACGTACTGGCCCGGCTGGAGCGGGAGTTGGACCTCTGGGTGGCCTCGGCGGACGCCGACGGGCTGCCCTGTCTGGTGCCGCTGTGGTTCGTCTGGGACGGGCGGTCCGTGTGGCTGTCCACCCGGGCCACGAACCCCACGGGCCGCAACCTCGGCGACGGACGGCGGACCCGGCTCGCCTTCGCGGACACCCGGGACGTCGTGCTCATCGACGGCGAGGCGACAACCTTCACCGCCCAGGACGTCCCGGCCGCCGCGGCCGAGGCCTTCCACGCGAAGTACGGCTGGGATCCCCGCGAGGACCGCGCGCCCTACTCGTTCTTCCGGGTGCGGCCACTCGCCGTCCAGGCGTGGCACGAGCAACGCGAGCTGCCCCGGCGCCATCTGATGCGGGACGGCACCTGGGTGGTGTGAGCCCCGCCCTCGCTCAACCGGCCTTGGTGTGCAGCTCGTTGAGCCGGGCCAGTTCGTCCTCGGTCAGCCGGATCGCGCCCGTGGCCACGTTCTCGGTGAGGTGGTCGGGGTTGCCCGTGCCCGGGATCGCGAGGACGTGCGGGCCCTGCGCGAGGGACCAGGCGAGGCGGATCTGGGCGGGGCTGGCGTCGTGGGCGTTCGCGATCGCCAGAACCTCCTGGTCGTGGGCGGCGGTGGCGCCCTGTGGCCCGGCGGCGCCCGCGATGGCGAAGAACGGGACGAAGGCGATGCCCTGTTCCCCGCAGATCCGCAGCATGTCGTCGGTCTCGGGGCTGGACGAGTCGAGCCCGAACCGGTTCTGCACGCTCACCACCGGCGCGATCTCCTGCGCCTCGGCCAGGTGACGCGGCTCGACGTCGGAGATCGCGAGGTGCCGGACCAGTCCCTCCTCGCGGAGTTCGGCGAGGGCACCGAAGTACTCGGCGATCGAGTCCTGCCCCATCCGGCGGAGGTAGACCACGTCGAGGTGGTCGCGCCCCAACTGCCGCAGGTTCTCCTCGACATGGCCGCGCAGGTCGTCCGGGCGGGCCGAAGTGCTCCACTCCCCCGCGTAGTTCCGGAAGGGGCCGACCTTGGTGGCGATCACGAGGTCGTCCGCGTAGGGGGCGAGTGCGGAGTTGATGAGTTCGTTGGCGGACCGCAGGGACGAGAAGTAGAAGGCGGCCGTGTCGATGTGGTTCACACCGAGCTCGATCGCCCTGCGCAGCACGGCGATCGACCGGTCGCGCTCGCTCGGTGCCCCGAGGTTGAAGGCTGCGCTGCCCGTCAGCCGCATCGCGCCGAAACCGACGCGGTTGACGGTCAGGTCGCCGAGTGTCCAGGTGCCCGCGGCGGCCGCGGTGATCTTCTCCGATGTCATCAGCGGAGTTTCGCACACACGCGCCGCGCGGCCGCCACCGCTTTACGGATACGTGTACGTGTTCAGGGAGTTGACCGCGGACGTCGGGTCACCGAGGTCGTAGCGGTCCACGGCAAGGAAGTTGGGCTTCTTGCGGGCGGCCGGCTGGCAGAACCGCTGGGCCCGGTCGAGAACCTTGGTGTTGTCGGTCTGTGCCGTGCCGGCGATGGTGGCGTCACGGAAGTGGTTCATGACGAACAGCGGGCGGAACCCCGCATACGTCTGGGTCAGCGGGACGTTGAGGTCGCTGCCGTACCAGCGGCTGTAGCAGGACCAGTCGGAGGAACTCGCGCCGGAGCCCATGGACCAGTAGTTCTCGACGGTCCATTCACGCTGGTACATCACGCCGAAGCTGTCCCGGGTCAGTCCCGCGGACTCGTCGGAGGCGCGGCTGTGGTCGGTGAAGATCAGCAGGCGGTGGTTGGCGGCGATCAGGTCGGCCATCTTCGGCCAGCCGTTCTGCTTCACACCGGTCTGGTCGGGGCGGTACAGCACGTCGTACAGGCCGTTGACGCGGGCGAGTTCGCTGCGCAGGACGCCCGGGTCGACGTAGTCCTCCAGGAAGACGGTGACGAACTGGTCGGGGTGCGTCTTGAGGAAGTCGACCATGCGCTGGAGGTCGACGTTCAGGGCGACCGGGCCGCTGACCAGGGTGCAGCTGTCGTGGCAGAGGATCGCGCCGTCGGAGGTCTGGTGGATGTCCAGCATGAACCCCCGTACGCCGTCGGAGAGTTGCTGGTTGATGCCGCGTGACTGGTTCGGGAAGAAGTTCACGAAGGGCGGGGCGAAACCGCCGTCGACCCCGTTGGCGTAGGCGTTGTGCGCGGTGAGGAACGTGACCTGGTCCAGGGTGCGTTGGTCCTGGGCGGGCATCGGCTTGGTGGGCGAGGTGACCGGGGTGAGGTACCAGGAGGCGAGTCCGCCGGAGGAGCCGATGGCCAGCTGGGCCGGGTAGTTGGCGCCGGAGGGCTTGGCGCCGACGGTCAAGTAGCTTTCCGCGCCCGGGACTTTGAGCGTGTACTGGCCGCCGCCGGTCGGGGTGATCTGCCAGGCCGCGTCGGCGCTCGCGCACGCGACGGTTCTGGCCTGGGCGCCCGAACGGCCCAGACAGCTGCCGGCCGTGTCGGTGCTCTCCAGGACGTACGAGGATCCGCTCGTCCGGAGGTTCCACTGCTGGTGGTCCTCGTTGCCCTTGGGGTTGTGCTGCTCCACCGCTCCCCCCTTGTCGGCCGCGTCGAGCCCGGTCGTGGCGCTCTGGACGTAGTAGGTGCCGGGGGCGGGGACCGCGTCGGCGGCACCGGCCGGTGGGGCGACGATCGCCGCCGACAGCGCGGCGGCGACGGCGAGCAGGGCGTGGGGGGTTCGCATGGGTGCCCTTCGGTTCGAGTGTGGTCAGGCTCATGACACCGAAAAGGTGATCGGGCCACACCCAAGCGCCTCTGGTCTGAACCAGTCAAGAGGGTTGGCCGGCCGGCGGAGTGAACGCCGAAGAACGAGACACGCTCAGCGTGATTTCCTCAACTGCCGCCAGGCCAGGTGGTGATCGACGAGAGTCTCCTCCAACGGCCGGTAGCTGATGCCCAGTTCCTCCACACCGCGCCGGTTGTCGACCGCGAACCTGATCCCGAGGTGCTTGCGGATGTAGTCCTGGGTGAGCCCGAACGCCGGGCCCAGGACGCGCACCGGCCAGTGCGGGAGGCCGTGCCGGGGCAGCCGGTAGTCGCGCGGTAGGCGCTGCCGCAGGGCGCGTGACATGTCGAGGAAGGACGCCATCCGGGCGGCCGCGACGATGTAACGGCCGTGCGCGTCGGGGTTCTCCGCCGCCGCGACGTGCGCGCCCGCGACGTCCCGCACGTCGGCGACGGTGAAGCTGAAGTCGGGTGCCCCGTAGAAGAAGTAGCCCTTGAACAGCTCGTCGAGGAGGAACAGGCTGCCGGAGTCGGAGGCCGGGGTGAGTGAAGGCCCCAGGATCAGGCCCGGGTTGACGGAGACCATGCGCCAGCGGTCCTGCGCGTGTGCCGCGTCCCAGGCCGCGCGTTCGGCGACGGTCTTGGCGAAGTGGTACGGGTTGTTCCCGACCGTGCTGGTGGTGTTGAAGTAGTCCTCGGAGAGGGTCTCGTCCTTCATCGCCAGTACGTCGACGTAGTCGCCGAAGATCGCGCCGACCGTCGAGGTGAACACCAACTTCTCGACCGTGGGCGTACGTTCGATGCCCGCGAGGACGTTCCGGGTGCCGGTGAGCGCGGGCTCGACGACGTCCTTCTGGCC
Organism: Streptomyces colwelliae; assembly: GCF_048158785.1. NCBI lineage: Bacteria > Bacillati > Actinomycetota > Actinomycetes > Kitasatosporales > Streptomycetaceae > Streptomyces > Streptomyces colwelliae. The sequence continues at coordinate 8,443 of NZ_JBLTJC010000023.1, forward strand.
GTCCTTGATCTTCTCCGGCATCAGGAACGGCGAGGCCACGTGGAACACGACCCGGCAGCCCTCCATCGCCGCGTCGAAGGAACCCTCCGCCAGCAGATCGGCCTCGAACAGCTCCAGCGCGCCCGGGAATTGCTCCCCCATGGCCCGCAGTGGCGCGACCTTCGCCTCGTTGCCGAGGGACCGCACGGTGCTGTGCACCCGGTAGCCGCGTTCCAGCAACTGCCGGACCAGATGGCTGCCGACGAATCCACTGCCGCCGGTCACCAACACCGTCCCGCCGCCGACACTCATCCCTGGCTCCGATCACCGTGGCATCCAGCGCGCACGCTACAACGGTGATCGGTCTCAGGTCAGCGCTTCGGCCGCTACGGCTCTCAACTCCCGGCCCCGGTATAGGCGGCGGTGGTCCGGTCGGCCGCCTCGCGGGCCGCCGACTCGTCCTCGCCGCTCGCCACGTTCGCCGCGAACCACGCCTCGCTGCTCGCCGTGACGAAGCGGCGGCCCTCCTCGGACGCCAGCCAGGCCATGGCGTCCTCAGGCTTCACGGCAGGGGTGCCCGACAGATCGCCGTCGAGCCCGAGAAGGATCGAGTCCCAGCCGACGCCCACCGCACCGGGCCCGAACTCGGCCCACTTCGTGTCGTCGACGTGGGCGATGTGCTCCAACTCGAAGCGCGTGCCGTCGCCCTCGGGCGTCAACCGCAGCTCGATCCAGCTCACTTCACCGCCGAACTCCCAGGTCGCGAAGAAGCCGTTGGGCGGGTCGCAGCGCTCGACGGTGCCGCCCGCGTTGCCCTGCAACTGGTACTTCCCACCCAGCCGCAGTTCGCCGGTGACCGGCAGGAACCAGCGCGGGATGCGCTCGGGGTTGGTGCACGCGTCCCAGACGTCCTCGGGCGGTGAGTCGTAGGACTGGCTGATGGTGATCACGCGGGCCTCGCCGGCCCTGAAGTCGCGTCGGCCGACCTTGCGGCTCACGGAGTTGATCTGGTGGGTGACGTCGATCATGGGGTGCTCCTCGGCTCGTCGGGGCTGTCGTCGTCGGCCTCGCGGAGCCGGCGCTCGCGCTTGCCCCGGGCCAACTCGGTTGCCAGGGCGTCCAGATGAGGGGTCCAGTAGCGACGGAACCGGTCGAGCCAGACGTCGATGTCCCGCAGCGGCTCGGAGTTGACCGCATACAGGCGCCGGGTGCCGTCCGGCCGTACCGTCGCGAAACCGTTCTCCCGCAGCACCTTCAGATGCTGGGAGACCGCGGGCTGCGTTATCCCGAACTCCCGCCGGACGACATCGCTGACCGTGCCGGCGGACTGCTCGCCCTCGGCGAGCAGTTCCAGGATGCGGCGGCGCACGGGGTCCCCGAGCACATCGAAGGCGTGCATGAGCACCAATATATCACCGGCCACTTATATAAGCAGCCGGTGATACAGGCCTCAGACCAGCGGCTTCTCCAGCAGCGCCTTGCGGTGGCTGAACGTCTCGATCGAGTAGCGGCCGTGGTAGTTGCCCATGCCGCTCTCCCCCACACCGCCGAACGGCAGGTCGGAGACGGTGAGGTGGGCGAGCGGGAGGCCGTAGCCGACGGCGCCGGAGGAGGTCTCGGCGGCGATCCGGGCGCGGGTGTCGTCGGAGTCCGTGAAGACGTACAGGGCGAGGGGCTTGTCGCGGTCGTTGATGAAGTCGATCGCCGCGTCGAGGCCGGGGACGGTGACGATCGGCAGGATCGGGCCGAAGATCTCCTCCGCCATGACGGGCGCCTTCGGGTCCACGTCGGCGAGGACGGTCGGCGCGATGTACTTGTCACCGCGGTCGCTGCGCCCGCCGACGACGACCCGGCCGGAGTCGAGCAGTCCGGCGAGCCGGTCGAAGTGGCGCTCGTTGACGATCCGGCCGTACTCGCCGGAGGTCTGCGGGTCGGCGCCGTAGGCCTTCTCGACCGCGCTCGCCAGCAGGGGTTCGAGCGCGGCGGCGGTCTCCGGGTCGGTCAGGACGTAGTCGGGGGCGACACAGGTCTGGCCGGCGTTGAGGAACTTGCCGCGCGCCAACCGGTCGGCGACGACGGCGAGATCGGCGTCGCGGTCGACGAACGCCGGGGATTTGCCGCCGAGTTCGAGGGCGACCGGCGTCAAGTGCTCGGCGGCGGCGCGCAGGACGATACGGCCGACGGCGCCGTTGCCGGTGTAGAAGATGTGGTCGAAGTGCTCGGCAAGCAGGGCCGTGGTCTCGGGGATGCCGCCCTCCACGACGGCGACCGCGTCGGTGTCGAGGTAGGCGGGCAGCAGCCGGGCGATGGCGGCGGAGGTGGCCGGGGCCATCTCGCTGGGCTTGACGACCACCGCGTCACCGGAGGCGAGCGCGCCGACGACCGGGGTGAGCAGGAGCTGGACCGGATAGTTCCATGGGGCAATCACGAGGACGACGCCGAGCGGGTCGTACTGCGTCCAGGCGGTCGCGTCGGCGCCGACGTGGGCCGGGACGGGCGCGGACTCGGGGCGCAGCCACTCCTCGAGGTGGTCGAGGGTGTGGTCGATCTCGCGGATCGTGAAGCCGATCTCGGTGCGCTGGGCCTCGTTGGCGCTCTTGCCCAGGTCGGCGTGGAGGGCGGCGGCGAGGTCGTCGCCGTGCTCCGTGAGCATCTCGCGCAGGCGGCGCAGCTGGGCGGTGCGCCACTCGACGGGCTTGGTGCGGCCGGTGCGGAAGGTGGCGCGCAGCCGGGCCACGATGTCGGCGGGCTGCTCGGGGCTGGACTGGTTCACGGTGCCTCGCTGCTGGTGCGTGGGGGTTCTGGACGGTCAGGTGTATATAGCAACCATTCTTGCACCGGGAAAAATTCCGGTGCGCACATGGTCACCCTCCGCCTCGCGGCTGTCACATCCGTACGAGTTCCCGGCGGCGTCGTTCCAGGTAGCCACGCTCCGCCGCGCTCTCCGTCCGGGCGATGGCCGCCTCGTACGCCCGCACCGCCTCGGTGTCGCGCCCCAGCCGGCGCAACAGATCGGCGCGCACGGCGTGCAGGACGTGGTATTCGTCCAGGTCCAGCGCGTCCACGAGGTCGAGGGCCTTGCGCGGGCCGTCGACCTCGGCGACGGCGACGGCCCGGTTCAGGGCGACGACCGGGCTCGGGGCGACGGCCGTCAACTGGTCGTACAGCTGGAGGATCTGCCCCCAGTCCGTCGCGTCCGCGGTCGGCGCGTCGCTGTGTACCGCGTTGATCGCGGCCTGGATCTGGTACGGCCCGGGGTTGTTCAGCCGCAGGCACCGCCGTACGAGTGACTGGCCGTCGGCGATCAGCTCGCCGTCCCACCGCTCGCGGTCCTGTTCGGGCAGTGGCACCAGCTCACCGTCCGCGCCCTCCCGGGCGGCCCGGCGCGACTCGATGAGCAGCATCAGGGCGAGCAGGCCGGTGACCTCGGGCTCGTCCGGCATCAGCTCGGACAGGAGGCAGCCGAGGCGCAGGGCTTCGGCGCACAGTTCGGGCGAGCCGGTGTAGCCCTCGTTGAAGATGAGGTAGACGACGGCCAGGACGCCCCCGAGCCGGTCGGGGAGGTCGGCGTCGCGGGGCACGCGGTACGGGATCCGCGCGTCGCGGATCTTGGCCTTGGCGCGGACGAGGCGCTGGGCCATGGTCGGTTCCGGCACCAGGAAGGCGCGGGCGATCCGGGCGGTGGTGAGCCCGCCGAGCAGCCGCAGGGTGAGCGCGACCTGTGCCTGGGTGGCGAGCGCGGGGTGGCAGCAGGTGAAGATCAGGCGGAGCCGGTCGTCGCGCACGGGTCCCTCCTCGGCGGGCGCGTCGGACGCGTACAGCAGGGCGGCCTCGGTGTGGCGGGCCTCCCGCGAGGACTCGCGGCGCAGCCGGTCGATCGCGCGGTTGCGGGCGGTCGTGATGATCCACCCGGCCGGGCTCGGCGGCACGCCGGTCTCCGGCCACTTCCGCACGGCCGTCGCGAAGGCGTCCTGGACGGCTTCCTCGGCGAGGTCGATGTCACCGAGGAAGCGCACCAGTACCGAGACCGCCCGCCCGTACTCGGCACGGAAGACGGCCTCGATGTCGGTGTCGAACGGCATCAGTCCTCGGCCGTGTTCATGAAGGGGCGCACCTCGACGGGCAGCGTGGTGGCCCAGGTCGCCCGCTTCCCCCACTCAAGGGCCGCGTCCAGGTCGGCCGCCTTGATCAGGCAGAGCCCGCCCAGATACTCCTTGCCCTCGGCGTACGGCCCGTCGGTGATCAGTACGTCACCGCCCTTGGGGCGCAACACGGTCGCGGTCTCCGGGCCGTGCAGTCCGCCAGCGAAGACCCAGGCGCCGGCGGCCTGGAGTTCGTCGTGGAAGGTCTCCAGCTTGCGGCGGATCTCCGCCAGCTCCTCGGGCGAGGGCATCTGTCCGTCGGTCGGGGTGATCACGCTGAGCAGGTAGTGCTGCATGACGTCCTCCAGGGTGCAGGGATTCTCGAACCCTCCGGGGGTTCTCTCACCTCCTACACGAACGCCATGGTGCCGGATCGACACCTCGCCTCAGGAAATCGGCAGGATTTTCTCCGCGGCCTCGTCCCCTGCCCCCTCCGCGGGCTCCTGGTCGAGCGCCGCCGTGAGCCGGGCCAGCAGTCGTACGAGATCGCCCTGGTCGTCGATCGCGTCGAGGAGCCGCGTCTGGTCGGTGAGCAGGCGGTGGGCCGCGCGCTGGTGGAGGGTGCGGCCGCGGGCGGTGAGGTGGAGCAGGACACGGCGGCGGTCGGCCCGGTCGGGGCGGCGGTGGACGAGGTTGTCGGCGACCATGCGGTCCACCAGTTTGGTGAGGCTCGGTGCCGGCATCAGCACCTGGTCCGCGATCTCGGTCATCGGATGCCCCTTGCCGTCGGCGATGACCGACAGGACGCGCCACTGCTCGACGGAGCAGTTCTCCTCGGCCAGGACGGCGGTCATGCGCAGGCCCAGCCGCCGCTCGGCGTGACTCAGCAGGTGGGCGAGGGCCGGCGACGGTACGGACGACATTGCCGCTGTCCTTCCGGTAGGTCTACTGTGCGGTTCAGATTACGAGCCTCTGCGAGGGCGCCGGGGCCGGGCCCGGTTTCCGTGCCCTCATGCCCTCACGGAGGTGGTCTGGTGCATCCCCTGCCGCCCGGGCGGATCAGCGGCCCGGTCAAGACCTTGGTCGTGGCCCTGGTCGTACCGCTGCGGGGTCCGGCGGGTGTCTTCGGCCCGTCGTGCGAACTGGCCGCGCAGCTCGCCGTGGAGGAACTCAACGCCGCTGGCGGGGTGTTGGGCCGCGAGGTCCGGCTGATCGTGGTGGACGGCGGTGCGCCGGCGGAGCAAGTGGCCGCCGAGGTCGAGGTGTTGGTGTCGATGCGAGCCGTCGACGCGGTGGTCGGCTGGCACACCTCGGCGGTCCGCAAGGCGCTGGTGCCGCGCATCGCGGGCCGGGTGCCGTACGTCTACACCGCGCAGTACGAGGGCGGCGAGCGCACGCCGGGCGTCTTCCTGACCGGCGAGACCGACGCGGCCCAACTCCTGCCCGCCATGCGCCTGTTGGCGGAGGAGACCGGTGTACGGCGCTGGTGCACGGTGGGCAACGACTACGTGTGGCCGAGGGTGACCGCCCGCGCCGCGCGCCGGTACTCCCGGGAGTGCGGCGGCCGGGTGCGCGACGAGGTGTTCGTGCCGCTGGGGACGTACGAGTTCGGGCCGGTGCTGCGGCGGATCGAGCGGTGCGAGGCGGACGCCGTCCTGATGCTGCTGGTCGGGGACGACGCGGCGCGCTTCAACCGGGCGTTCGCCGCGCACGGGCTGCACCAGCGGTGTCTGCGGCTGAGCACGCACATGGACGAGAACATCCTGCTGTCCACCGGCGCGGAGGCCACCGAGGGACTGTGGGCGGCGGCCGGCTACTTCGAGACCCTCGCCACCGCCGAAAGCCTTGATTTCAGCGGGCGTTACGCGGCCCGCTTCGGCGTGGAGGCACCCGTCGTCGGCAGCCTCGGCGAGTCGTGTTTCGAAGGCGTACGGCTGCTGGCGGCACTGGCCGAGCGGGCGCGGTCGCTCGACGTGGGCGCCATGTGCGCGGTGGGCGGCACGGTCTCGTACGAGGGCCCGCGAGGCGTACTGCGTCTGCACGGCAATCACCTCCGCCAACGGCTGTACCTGGCCCGGGCGGACGCCTTCGACTTCGACATCGTCGCCCAACTCTGACCTTCCCACCTGCTCCGACCAAGAGTACCTTCCCCCAGAAATAGTTTCCACAGGAAGCATCGATTAAATCTACGCGCGTCGCCAAAAGATTTTTGAAAGCCCTTCCATTTAAAGCAGGCGAAACGGTCGGGAAACAATTCGGCGTGACTCTTCCGTCCAACTCCCCCGGGCCGTCCGGGAGATGACCCACACCCGTGGAAGAGGGAAGTGTCGTGACGGAGATCGTCGACAAAGAGGCGCCGGCAACGGCAGCCGGACGGACCTACAACGACTGGGCGAAGAACGACACGTTGGAGGACTACTCGCTGCGCTACGCGCCGAAGTCCTTCCGCCGCTGGACGCCCTACGTGGTGGCCACCACCGCCCTGGGCGGTATCGCGTACCTCGCCGACTTCGCCATCGGCGGTTCCATCGCGATCTCCAACGGCTTCTCCAGCGCCATGGTGGCGATCCTGGCGGCGGCGGTGACGATCTTCCTCACCGGCATCCCGATCTCGTACTACTCGGCCAAGTACTCCATCGACATGGACCTGTTGACCCGGGGAGCGGGCTTCGGCTACCTCGGCTCGACCCTCACGTCGGTCATCTACGCCAGCTTCACCTTCATCTTCTTCGCCCTCGAAGGCTCGATCATGGCGCAGGCCCTGGACCTGGGCCTCCACATCCCCCTCGCCGTGGGCTACTTGATCTGCTCGCTGATCATCCTGCCGCTGGTGATCTACGGCATGACGGCGCTCTCCAAGATGCAGGTGTGGACCCAGCCGGTGTGGCTGGTGCTGATGGTCGCGCCGTTCGTGTCCATCGCGATCCAGGAGCCCGGCAAGTTCTCGCAGTTCACGCACTTCGCGGGCAACTCCCCCACCGGTTCCAGCATCAGCATGCTCGGTGTCGGCGCGGGTGCCGGTGTGGCGCTGTCGTTGATCGCGCAGATCGGTGAGCAGGTCGACTACCTGCGCTTCATGCCCGACAAAACGCCCGAGAACGCCAAGAAGTGGTGGGGCGCGGTGCTTTCCGCCGGACCGGGCTGGGTCGTCCTCGGCGCGGCCAAGCAGATGGGCGGCGCGTTCCTCGCCTTCTACATCGCCGGCAGCGTGGGCCTGGCCAAGGCCAACGAGCCCATCCAGCAGTACGTGAGCGGCTTCAAGACCTTCGCCGCTCCGGTCGCCCTGGGCCTCGCCACGTTCTTCGTGATCCTCTCCCAGGTGAAGATCAACTCGACGAACGCGTACTCCGGTTCGCTGTCCTGGTCGAACTTCTTCTCCCGTCTGACACACCGTCATCCGGGCCGCGTGGTCTACATCTTCCTCAACGTCGGCATCGCCCTGGCCCTGATGGAGGGCGGCGTCTTCGGCTTCCTGAACACGGTCCTCGGTTTCTACTCCAACGTGGCGATCGCCTGGATCGGCGCGGTCGTCGCCGACCTGGTCATCAACAAGCCGCTCAAACTCAGCCCGTCCTACATCGAGTTCAAGCGCGCCCACCTGTACAACTTCAACCCGGTCGGCTTCGGCTCGATGCTCATCGCCTCCGCCGTCTCCATCGCCGCGTACTTCGAGGCGTTCGGCGACTACGGCAAGGCGTACTCCCCCTTCATCGCCCTGTTCCTGGCGATGGTCCTCTCGCCCCTGTTCGCGTACCTCACCAAGGGCAAGTACTACATCGCCCGCCTCGACGACCTGGCGGAGCCGCTGCTCGACGCGGACGGCCTCCCGTCGGCCGTGATCCTCAACTGCACTGTCTGCACAACGGACTTCGAGCGCCCCGACGTGGCGAACTGCCCCTTCCACTCCGGTCCGATCTGCTCCCTGTGCTGCAGCCTGGAGAAGGACTGCCACGACTCCTGCAAGAGTGCCCCCGGTGCCACGGGCCCGGTCGACCTGGCGATGCCCGCCGTCCGCTCGGCGGACTGACCCCCGCGTTCCCACCGCTCCGGCCCGTGTCCCACGACACGGGCCGGAGCGTCGCGCGTGACCGCCCCGCCCGATCGGCAGAATCTCCCGCATGACCTCCCACTCCCTCGTCACCCGCGCCCGCCGACTCGCGGACGACCTCCTCTCCCCGCACGCCGAACAGGTCGACCAGCAGGGCGTCCCGGCGAGCCACATCGAGGCGATCAAACAGTCCGGCCTGCTGGGCGTGAGCGCCCCCGTGGCCTACGGCGGCTCGGCGGCACCGACCGCGGTGGCGCGGGAGACGGCGGAGATCCTGGCCGGGGCGTGCTGCTCGACGTGGTTCGTGCAGACCCAGCACCACACGCCGGTCATGACACTGGCGAAGAGTGAACTCCCCGTGCGGGAGCGCCTGTTGGGCCCGCTCGCGCGAGGTGAGCTGATGTCCGGGGTGGCGTACGCGCACCTGCGGGCCCACCCCCGGATCCCGGTACGGGTCACGCGGGAACGGAACGGCTGGCGCTTCGACGGGACGGTGCCCTGGTACACGGGCTGGGGCCTGAACGACGTCATGCTGCTCGCGGGGGTGACGGACGCGGACGAGGCCCTGTTCGCGTTCACGGAGGCACGGGAGCAGGAGGGGCTGCGGCCGTCCGACCCGATGCGGCTGGCGGCACTCACGGCGTCCCGGACGGTGTCGCTGGAGCTGGACGGCCTGTGGCTGCCGGAGGACGCCGTGGCCCTGCGCGTGCCGTACGCGGAGTGGGCGAAGACCGACCGCCCGAAACCGACGAACGCGTCACCGGCCGTCTTCGGCGTCGCGGAGGCGGCTCTCGCCCTGCTGGACGATGACACGTCGGGTCCGATCCGCAGCCGCCTGGCCGAGGTACGCAAGCAGGCCTACGCCCTGGCCGACCACCCGGTACCGCACGAGCACCTGGCGGAACGGCTGGCGCTCAGGACGCGGGCGTACGAGGTGCTGATGACGGCGACCACGGCAGCGGTGGTGGCCGGCGGCGGCACAGCGCTGTCGTTGTCGAGCAGGGCCCAACGCCTCGCGAGGGAGGCCCTGTTCCTGCTGGTGCAGGGCCAGACGACGGAGTCGAGAAGGGCCCACCTGAAGACACTGGCCGACTCCGCCGCGTAGCGCGGGCGACAGGTCGGCCGCCCTGTCTTCAGGAGCTGTGTCGTGTCCGGCCGTAAATTCGGTTGACCTGGTCACCGAGCGACGCTGCACTGTGGCGGGACACCACGGGAGGTGGTGCCCGTAACGGGGAGGCAGCGACAGCGATGGAGATCCGTCCCACGACCGACGAGGACCATGACGTCTTCGTCGACACGGTCCATGCCGCGTTCGGGCTCTTCCCGGAGACCCCGGTCGACGGCGGCGGACTCTGGTGGTCGGCGCTCGAAATGGACCGCTGCCTGCTCGCCCTGACAGCGGACGGACGGCCCGTCGGTACGGCGGCCACGTACCCCTTCGAGCTGACCCTGCCCGGTGAGACCCTCGTTCCGGCCCCCGGGGTGACCGCCGTCGGCGTCCTGCCCACGCACCGGCGCCAGGGCGTGCTCAGCGCGATGATGCGGCATCAGCTCACGGAGCTGCGGGCGCGCGGGGAGGTCCTCTCCGTGCTGCTGGCCTCCGAGGCCACGATCTACGGCAGGTTCGGCTACGGACCGGCGACCCACACGGCACGGCTGACGGTGCCGCGCCACAAGGGCGCCCTCACCGTTCCCCGGGCACGTGGAACGGACGACGTGCCCGCTACCGGCCAGGACGACGGCTCGGTCGAGGTGCTGCGTCGTGCCGAGTGCGGCGAGATCCTGGAAGAGGTCTACGACCGGTACCGCCGCGCCCAGCCCGGCGCCCTGTCCCGGCCGCACCGCTGGTGGACCCTGCGCGCGGGTCAGCCCCCCATCTCTCCCAAGCCGCGCTACGTCGCCGTCCACCGGGACGCCGACGGCGTCCCGGACGGGTACGCCAGCTACTCGATCGGTGAGGGCCAGACCCTGACCGTCGACGAGACCATCGCCACCGACGACACCGTCTTCACGGCCCTGGCCCGGTTCGTACTCGAACACGACCTGGTCTCTCAGGTCGTGTTCAAACACGTTCCGCCCCAGCACCCGCTGCGCTGGCAGCTCACGGACTTCCGCGCCGGCGAGGTGGGCGGCGACATGGACTGGCTCTGGGTACGGCTGCTGGACGTACCGCGTGCGCTGACCGCGCGCGGCTGGTTCACGGACGGCGAGCTCGTCCTCGCCGTCGACGACCCGTTCCTCGACGAGCACGGCCGCTACCTGCTGACCGTCCGGGACGGCAAGGCCGACTGCGTGCCGACGGGCCGGCAGCCCGACCTGTCCCTGGACGTGCGCGACCTGGGCTCGCTCTACCTCGGCGGCACCGCCCCGAGCACACTCGTGCGGGCCGGACACATCCGGGCCCACCGCCCGGACGCGGCCACCCGAGCCGACGCCCTCTTCCGCACCGACCGCTCCCCGCACTGCCTGCACTGGTTCTGACCACACGCCCGCCCACACACATCAACCAGCGAACGGCACCTGTGCCGCAGAAGCCCGCCGCTCACCGACAGGGTGCTGCCACACGCCCTCCGCCGCCAGCCTCGGCAGCACCCCTTCTCCGAACCAGTACGCCTCCTCCAGGTGCGGATACCCGGACAGCACGAACTCCTCGATGCCCAGTGCCGCGTACTCCTTGATCCGCTCGGCGACCTCCTCGTGGCTGCCGACCAACGCGGTCCCCGCGCCACCCCGCACGAGCCCGATCCCGGCCCACAGGTTGGGATGGATCTCCAGCCCGTCCCGGCTGCCGCCGTGCAGCGCGAGCATCCGCTGCTGCCCCTCGGACTCGCTCCGCGCCAGCCCGGCCTGTACGGACTTCACGGTCGCGGAGTCGAACCCGTCGAGCAGCCGGTTCGCCTCGGCCCAGGCCTCCGCGGACGTGTCACGCGTGATGACGTGCAGCCGGATACCGAACCTCAGCGTGCGCCCCTCCTTCGCCGCCAGCCCCCTGATCCAGGCGATCTTCTCGGCGACCTGAGCCGGCGGCTCACCCCAAGTGAGGTACACGTCCACATACTTGGCGGCGATCTCCCCCGCGATCGGCGACGATCCCCCGAAGTACACCTCGGGCACCGGGTCGGGCAGCCGCGCCAGTTTCGCGTCCTCGACGCGCAGGTGTTCGCCGGCCAGATCGACGGTCTTGCCGTCCCACAACTGCCGTACGATCTCCAGGAATTCGCCGGTACGACGGTACCGGTCGTCCTTGTCGAGGAAGTCCCCGTAGGCCCGCTGCTCGTGGCTCTCGCCGCCCGTGACGACGTTGAGGAGCAGCCGTCCGCCGGTCTGCCGCTGGAACGTGGACGCCATCTGCGCGGCGAGCGTCGGCGAGACGAAGCCGGGCCGGAAGGCGACCAGGAACTTCAGGCGTTCGGTGTTCTGGCTGACCATCGCGGTGGTGAGCCACGCGTCCTCGCACCAGGCGCCGGTGGGCGTGAGGGCGCCCACGAAGCCGAGGTCCTCCGCCGCGCGGGCGATCTGGCTCAGATAGGCGACCGTCGGCGGCCGGTCCCGGCCGGAGGCGGTGGCGGGGGTGCCGTGACCGCCGCCCACGACATGGCGGCTGTCCCCGTTGGTGGGGAGGAACCAGTGGAAGGTGAGGGACACGTGGGGTCTCCGATCCGGTCTGTCCTGAAGGTGGGTTAGAGGAGGCCGTGGCGGGGTGGCCTGGTGCCGTTCAGCACGTAGCGGCCGATGTGCTGGATCTTCCAGCGGGCCGGGTCGTGCAGGGTGTGGGTACGGGCGTCCCGCCAATGCCGGTGCAGGTTCAGCGAGTTGAGGGCCGACCGCGTGCCCGACACCTCGAACAGGGCGCCCGCCACCTCCACGGCGGACTGCGCCGCGTGCACCTTGGCCGCCGCGACCGCGATGGAGGCCTCCGCCGCCGAGTCGTCGTCCAGGTCGGCGCGGGCCGCGTCCACGGCCCGGGCCGCCTGGATCAGCAGGGCCTCGGACGCCCTTACCTGGATGGCGAGTTCACCGAACCGCTGGATCAGCAGCGGGTCCTCGGCGGCGGTCTCCACCCCGCTCTCGAACCAGGGGCGGCTCTTCGTCCGGACGAACTCGGCGGCCTCGGCCAGCGCTCCCCCGGCGATCCCGGCGTCGATGGCCGCGTGCAGCAACTGGGCGACCGCGCCGTGGAGTTGGGGGCCCCCGAAGGTGAGGTGGTGTGGCAGGACCAGGTCGGCGGGGACAGCGACCGCTTCCAGGCGGACCGTGCCGCTGGCCGTCGTACGCTGGCCCATTCCGTCCCAGTCGTCGATGACCGTGACGCCCTCGGCGTCGCTCGGGACGTACGCGACATGGAGGTTGTCGTCCTCGGTGCGGGCGAGGACGGGGATCCAGTCGGCGAAGAGGGCGCCGGTGGAGTAGTGCTTGACGCCGGTCAGCCGGTACGAGCCGTCGGGCTGCCGGGTCAGGCGGGTGCGGATGTCCTGGACGTGCTTGGTGCCGGCCTCCGACTGGGCGTTGCCGAAGCGGCGGCCGGCGAGCAGCTCACCGAAGAAGAACTTCTGCTGGTCCGGGGTGCCCTGACGGCGGATCACATTGACGTAGGCGAAGTGGCTCTGCGGGATCTGGGCGAGGCTGCCGTCGGCCGAGCCGAGCAGGCGGAAGATCTCGGCGAGGGTCTCCGCGCTCACGTCGGCGCCGCCGTGCTCGGCGGGCACGGTGACGGCGAGCAGTCCGGAGTCCGAGAGCCGGTCCAACTCGGCGCGTGGGAGCCTGCGTTCGCTGTCGCGCGCCGAGGCCCCGGCCCGGAACTCGTCGGCGAGCGCGGTGGCGAGGGCGAGGGCCTCGGTGTCGTCGGCGATCACATGGGCGGTCGCACGGGCAGGCTCATGGGCGGTCATGGTGGTCAGCTCGCCGCGGCCAGGAGCGGGGTGCGACCGAGGGCCGCCGAGAACTGGTCCACCACCTGGGTGAGCGCCTCGGTGGTGGCCGGGGCGACGGTGAGCGAGCCGTCCTCGTGGGCGGTGATGTCCTTGTCGAGGGTGAACCAGCCCTGGACTATGTGGGCCGCACCCATGGAGTTCAGCACCGGGCGGAGCGCGTAGTCGATGGCGAGCACATGTGCGGTGGACCCACCGGTGGCGAGCGGCAGCACGGTCTTGCCGGTGAGGGCGTACTGCGGGAGCAGGTCGAGCAGTGCCTTGAGGACGCCGGAGTAGGAGGCCTTGTAGACAGGCGTGCCTACGACCACTCCGTCGGCGCGGGCGAAGAGTTCGGTGGCCTCGACGATGGCCGGGTGACGGAAGTCCGCGCCGAGCAGGGCCTCGGCGGGGATGGTGCGCACGTCCAGCGGGATCACCTCGTGGCCCTGGGCGATCAGCCGCTTGTCGAGGTGCCGTAGAAGCCGGTTGGTGCGGGAGGAGACGGAGGGGCTGCCGGAGACGGACAGGACGGTGGCCATGGGTCCTCTTTCGGGGAGGCGGGGCGCCCGCACATGTGCGGACGCCCCGGGGCTGGCGGGTTAGGAGTACCAGGTGGGTTCGGGCAGTTCGCCCTCAAGGACCCAGCGGCCGACCTCGCGCCGCTTGTAGGCGACAGGGTCGTGCAGGGTGTGGGTGCGAACGTTGCGCCAGAACCGGTCCAGGCCCTCCGAGGTGGCGGTGGAGCGGGCGCCGGTGACCTCGAAGATGCGGTTGCCGATCTCCAGGGCGACATCGGTGGCACGTGCCTTGACGGCGGCGACCCGTACCTCGAAGTCGCCGCGCGTCTTCTCGGTGACGGCGTCGGGGTCTTCGTGCAGCTGCTGTCCCTCGGCGGCGACGGTGTCGGCGAGGGCCTCGACCGCCCAGAGCTTCGCGGTGAGGTCTCCGTAGGTGTCGATGACGTAGGGCTCGTCGACCGCGCGCTCGTAGCCGCCGTGCAGCCAGGAGCGGGTCTTGGTGCGGGTGTAGGTGGCGGCGGTCTCCAGGGCACCAGCCGCGATGCCCAAGTAGAAGTTCACGAAGACCAGTTGGATGGTGGGGACGTTGAGCGTGTTGTACGTGCGCGGCCGGAATTCCTTGTCGACGTAGCCGGCCGCCGAGGACCACGGGGTGCGGACGCCGTCGAGGATGACGCCGCCGCTCTCGGTGAGGCGCTGGCCGATGTTGTCCCAGTCGTCGAGGAAGGTCAGGCCCTCGCTGTCGGAGGGCACGATCGCGAAGACGTGCTGGTCGGTGCCCTCCAGGACGCCTTCGAGGACGGTGACGTCGGAGACCTTGCTGCCGGTGGAGAAGGACTTGCGGCCGGTGAAGACGAGGTCGTCGCCGTCCTCGGTGACGGTGACGTCCTTGTCACGCGGGTTGACCGCGCCGCCGAAGAACCAGCGGTTGCGGGCGGCCTCGGCCTCGACGTGCTCCCACTGTTCGCGGGTGCCGACGAGACGGGCGGCCCAGTTCCACAGGTAGTGGTAGCCGAGGAGTTGACCGATGGAGCCGTCGGCCTTGGCGATCTCGCGGACGACCCGGTAGGCGGTGGGCCAGTCCTGGCCTCCGCCGCCGTGCTCCGTGGGGCCGAGCAGGGTGACAAGGCCGGAGTCCTTGAGGAGTTGGACCTCGGCGTACGGGGTGGCGCCGGCCCGGTCGCGGGCGGCGGCGTCGGTGTCGAGGAGGGCGGCGACCTCGGCGGCGCGGGCGATCCAGTCCTGGGCGCTCTTCGGGGCGGGGCGGGTCTGCCAGTCGGTGGGCGTGATGGTGCTCATGTCGGACGACCTCTTTCGCGGTGGGAGCGCTCAGGCGTGGACAGAGACGGACTCGGGCTCGGCGTCCGGGAGTTGGGATTCCAGTTCACGCACCAGCGGCAGCACTCGCTTGCCGAAGTACTCCACCTCCTCGTGGTAGTGCAGAAAACCGAGCAGGAGAAGGTCGACGCCCAACTTCCGGTAGGCGACGATCCGTTCGGCGATCTGCTCCGGGGTCCCGATGAGTCCCGTACGGAAGCCGTCGTTGTACTGCACGAGGTCCTCGAACGTGGAGTCCTGCCACATGCCCCTGCCGTCGGCTGAGGACTGCCCGGCCTGCTTCACCGCGGCCCCGAAGCCCTCGACGGCCTCACGGTCGGCCTTGGCGACGATCTCGCGGAGTGTGTCGCGGGCCTCGGCCTCGGTGTCGCGGGCGATGAGGAAGCCGTTGAGGCCGAACTTCGGTGCGGTGCGGCCGACTTGGGCCGCCGAGTGGCGTACGTCGGCGAGCTGCTCGGTGACGCCGTCGAAGTCCTTGCCGTTGGAGAAGTACCAGTCGGAGACGCGGCCGGCCATCGCGCGGGCGGCGGTGGAGTTGCCGCCCTGGAAGATCTCCGGGTGCGGTCGCTCAGGGGTGTTGAGGGGCTTGGGCTTGAGGGAGAAGTCGCGCAACCGGTAGAAGTCTCCGGCGAGTTCGGTGTGGTCCTCGGTCCAGATCTGGCGCAGGGCCTGGATGAATTCCTCGGAGCGGCGGTAGCGCTCGTCGTGCTCCAGCCAGGGTTCGCCGAGCGCGGTGAACTCGCCCTTGAACCAGCCGGACACGACGTTGACGGCGAAGCGGCCGTTCGACAAGTGGTCGGCGGTGGCGCCGAGTTTGGCGAGGACGCCGGGGTGCCACAGGCCGGGGTGGACGGCGGCGATGACCTTCAGGCGCTGGGTGGCGAGGAGCAGGGCGAGGCTGAAGCTGGTCGACTCGTGCTGGAACTCGGCGCCGTAGCTGGCCATGTAGCGGACCTGGCTGAGCGCGTACTCGAAGCCGTTGTTCTCGGCGAGGACGGCGAGTTCGCGGTTGTACTCGTAGCCCCAGTCGGTGCGTTGCTCGATCTTGCTGGTGACGAGTCCCCCGCTGACGTTGGGGACCCAGTAGGCGAATTTCACGGGCTCTGCGGGCATGCGGAACTCCTGTTGCGGAATACGTTTTCGGGCACGCCGAATCCGGCCGGAGCGATATCCGGCGAATGTCAGGCGGGGGCGAAAAGAAAGCGGCGGATCACAGGACGGAGGTGACGGGGATCAGGCCGCGGTACAACAGGAGGCGCTGGAGACGCGCGCGAGGTCGACATGGCGTCGCCGCGTGAGGTCCAGTCGCATCATCATGCCGTCGATCGTGGCAGCCGCCCGCGGGGACCGTCAAGGAAAACCCGACCGGTCTCGTATCGCGGACCATTGAATTTCACGAACGTGTGACAGGGAAACCCTTGAACAGCCCGGGAAATGGGCCGCATTCTGCGGGCATGCGCACCGAACAGCTGGAATACATCGCGGCCGTCACCCGACTCGGCTCCTTGCGGCGGGCCGCCGAGGAACTGCGCCTGTCACAGCCCGCGTTGAGCGAGACCGTACGCAACCTCGAACGCGAACTCGGCGTCGATCTCCTGGAACGCAAACGGTCCGGCGCGACGATGAGCGCGGAGGGCCGGGAGCTGCTGCCGAAGATCGTCGACGTGCTGGACGCGGTGGACCGGCTGCGGGCGGCGGCCGGCGAACAGCACCGGATCAGCCGCATGGTGCGCGTCGGGACGGTCAACGCGGCGACCGTGCCGCTGCTGCTTCCCGTCGTACGCGAGTTCCGCGCCTCGCATCCGCTCACCCAGGTCGAGGTGGTCGGCGCGCAGCAGACGGACATCCACCGGGCCCTGTCGGAGGGCGGGTTCGATCTCGGGCTGGTGAATCACCTGGACGGTGACGACATGCCGGCCGACTTCGAGTCCACCGAACTGCTGTCCGGACTGCCGGTGGTGTGCGTGCGCCCCGACAGCCCATTGGCGTCCCGGCCGACCGTCACTGTGGACGACCTACTCACCGAGCCGCTGATCGGTATGCGTTCCGGCTATGTGATGCACCGCTATGTCCACCGGCTGCTCGATGGTCGCGGCCCCGCCTTCGCGTACTCGACCGACGGCGCCGAGATGGGCAAGCTCATGGTCGCGGAGGGGCTCGGGGCGACGGTCCTGCCCGACTTCAGCGTGGTCGGGGACCCACTGGAGCGGCTCGGCGCGATCACCTACCGGCCGATCGCCGACGACACGGCCCGCGTCCTGCTGATGCTGCGCCGCCGCCGCGCGGATTCCGTACCGCAGGCGGCCGGGGATCTGCACGAGGCGTTCGTACGACGGGCACGGGAGCTGAGCGGAACACACGCCTGAGGGCCTGAGCCGGTGGACGTCGCCCGGGACGGCGGTCGTACGGTCAGTCCTCGTCGCCCATCGGAACGACCACCAGGAACGCGTCGGACTTCAGGTCCATGACGACCCTGGCGGGCTGACCCTCGGCGCGGCGCCGGGCCGCGAACTCCTCGGCAGGCCATGATCCGCGCGGAGCCCCCGCCGAAAACCGCTTCAACACCTTCGCGCCCATGTCCGCAGACACCTCCAGCATCGTTCCTCGACTCCCCACGGGGACCGTCGTACCTGTTCACCTGCCCCCGATCGACACCGACATGCCAAATTCCTCGGCGGCGGGGACGGCGCCGGGAGCGCGTACGCCCGTCGGGTGACAGCCGCATCCGCCGGGCGCGCCGGACCGGAAGCACCGCACGACCCCTTTTCCCGTCTTCCGGAGAGCGCACCATGAACGTCTCGGTCCTCCTGTTCACCGCCGACCTGCGCCTGCACGACCATCCGGCGCTGCGCGCCGCCGCCGAGGCCCGCCAGGTGGTCCCCCTGTTCGTGCGCGACCTGGGCGTGACGGACGCCGGGTTCGCCGCGCCCAACCGGCTGGCGTTCCTCGCCGACTGTCTGCGCGACCTCGACGCGGGTCTGCGCGCGCGGGACGGCCGGCTGGTGATCAGATCCGGTGACGTCGTCGACGAGGTGTGCAAGGTGGCCGCCGAGACGGATGCCGACGAGGTGCACATGGCGGCCGACGTCAGCGATTACGCGCGGCGGCGCGAACTACGGCTGCGGCGGGCGCTGGAGGCGGAGGGGCGGCGGCTGCACGTCCACGACACCGTGACCACGGCCGTCGCCCCCGGCGCGGTGACACCGGCTTCCTCGGACCACTTCGCGGTCTTCACGCCGTACTTCCGCCAGTGGTCCGGGCAGCACCTGCGCACCCCGCTGACCGCACCGCGCACTGTATGCGTCCCGGACGGTGTCGGTTCAGAGCAACTCCCCTCCCGTACCGGCATCGTTGGGCTGTCGCCGGGCCTGGCGACCGGCGGCGAGACCGAGGGCCGCAGGCTGCTGAACCGGTGGCTGCGCAACGGCATCGCCGAGTACGAGAACCTGCACGACGCCCTGGCCGCCGACGCCACCTCCCGCCTCTCGCCCCATCTCCACTTCGGCACCCTCTCCCCCACCGAACTGGTCCACCGGGCACGGGAGTTGGACGGCCCGGGCGCCGAGGCCTTCGTACGGCAGCTCGCGTGGCGGGACTTCCATCGTCAGGTCCTGGCGGCCAGGCCGTCCGTCGCGACCGCCGACTACCGTACGAAACACGACCGTTGGCGCTCCGGCCGTACGGCCCGCGAGGACATCGCGGCCTGGAAGGAGGGCCGCACCGGCTATCCGCTGATCGACGCGGCGATGCGCCAACTGCGCCACGAGGGCTGGATGCACAACCGGGGACGGCTGCTGACGGCGAGCTTCCTCACCAAGACGCTCTACGTCGACTGGCGCGTCGGCGCCCGGCACTTCCTCGACCTGCTGGTCGACGGCGATGTGGCCAACAACCAGCTCAACTGGCAGTGGATGGCGGGCACCGGCACCGACTCGCGCCCCAACCGGGTCCTCAACCCCGTCACGCAGGCCAAGCGGCACGACCCGGACGGCACGTACGTCCGCCACTGGGTGCCCGAACTCGCCCAGCTGGCGGGCCCGTTGGTGCACGAGCCGTGGAAACTCAGGGGACTTGACCGTGTGGCACTCGGCGACTACCCGGATCCGATCGTCGAACTCGCCGACGGTCTGGCCCGGTTCAGGCGAGGTCGGGCAGGTGACTGAGGTCCGCTGTCAGTGCCGTTCCCCGTACGCCCCGCACATCCCCGACACCATGCCCACGGCGTCCGCCAGGGTCGTCGGCCGCAGCGCGCCCCGCGCCGAGGTGCCGGACCAGCCGGGACCGGCCAGCACCACCGAGGGCTGTCGCCGGGCGCCTTTCACTCCCCAGCGGATGTCGGCGAGGTGCCGGGCCAGCGGCGGGCTCGCCGTGGAGCGCGCCTGTGCCCACAGGACGACGGCCGCCGGACCCAGCCGACGCACCGCCGCAGCGAGTGCCTCCGCAGGTACGGCAGCGCCGAACATCCTTGTGGGCAGGCCGAGTTCACCCAACGCGGCGTTGAGAGCCTCGATGGGGAGGGTGTGCTGTTCGCCGGGTACGCAGGCCAGCACGACGGGCCCGGCGAGCGAGGCGTCCGTCTGTCGGCCTGAGGGCGGGGTGCGGCGGCGCAGGGCGGTGGACACGTGCCAGGACAGCAGGTGCTCCACCTCGACGTAACGGTCCCCGGACGACGCCCACTTGCGCCCCACGGCGTGCAGGGTCGGCACCATCACCTCCTGCCAGGCGACGACGATGCCGTACTGGCCGACGGCATCGGCCAGTTGACGCTCGACGGCCGGTGCGTCGAGCCGTACGGCGGCGCGCGCCAGACCCCGGCACTCCTGGCGCACGTCACCGAGGGGCAGCGCGCCGGGAGCCTGTGACTTCCGGTTCCGTACGGGCATGCGCTCCGCCTGTGAGCCGGCGGCCGCCTTCGCCGCCTCGGCAGGCGGCACACCCGACGAGGTCAGCCGGCACATCTCCTCCAGCAGTGCCACGTCCCGTGCGGTCCAGCGCCGGTGCCGTCCCTCGGCGCGGACCGCGGGCCCGATGCCGTAGCGCCGCTCCCAGGACCGCAGCGTGGTCGGCGCCACGCCCAGCCGGCGGGCCAACGCGCCGGTCGTCAGGGGCACTTCGGCCGTGGACGGATCCGGCGCGTCCCCGTCGGCGGGCAATTCACTCATCCGGCGACTATACGACGCACAATCGACGCGAGTTGATGACCTTGATCCCCGGCTCCCACGATGACCGCACCGGGGCATCCCCAGCAGGTGTCCCCGACCGCCCCGGCCCGAAGTCCCCGCGGCCGGGACTGCCACCGTCCGACGTGAGGAGCCGTCGTCATGAGCCCGCAGCGCAGCGCCGTCTCCCCGAGCCCGGCGGCGGGGTCGCTCACGGACGAAGAGGTGGCCAGGGGGCTGGTGGCGGGCGACGAGGATTGTCTGGCCGTCGCGTATCACCGCTGGTCACCCCTGGTGCACGGCCTGGCGTGGCGTTCACTGAGGGACGTCAAGGAGGCCGAGGACGTGACCCAGCAGGTGTTCCTCGGGGTGTGGCGCGGGCGGCGGGGTTTCCGCCCCGAGCGCGGCACGATCGGCGGCTGGATCGTCGGCATCACCAGGCGCAGGATCGCCGACGCGCTGTCGGCCCGCACCCGGCGCCTGCACCTCGTGGCCGCCGCCGGCTTGTCACTGACCCTCGCCGACCCCGCCGCCCGGAAGCCCGAGGCGGCTCTCGACCGCGTCCTGGTCCTGCACGAGCTGGCCCGGCTGCCCGCGCCCCAGCAGCGCGTGCTGCGGCTGACGTTCTACGAGGACCTCACCCAGACCCAGATCGCGCGGCGCACCGGCTGGCCACTCGGCACGGTCAAGAGTCACGCACGACGTGGGCTCCACCAGTTGCGACGCCGTCTCCAGGACGACGAACACTCTGACCACTACACATAAAGGCGAAATAAGAGCACTATGGAGGTAAGCGGCTTTTACCGCATACCGCACCAGACGCGGTCAGGCCAGCAAGTCAAAGGAGACGAGTCATGGCCAACGTCTCGCACACCAGAGGTGACATGACGAGCCACCCTGATGTCTCCGAAATGCAGGCGCGTTACGCCCGCATGCTCGGTGGACGCGATGTGGCGCTCGTGGACGGACCGGTGTTCCTGCTCGGTCTGTACTGCGCCGTGTCCCCGTGGATACTCCACTACACGACGAGCCAGCCCGCGCTCGTGCCGCACAACCTGATCGTCGGCATCGCGATCGGCCTGCTGGCCCTCGGGTTCACCAGGGCACCGGAGCGCATGTACGGCCTCAGCTGGGCGATGAGCGCCCTGGGTGTCTGGATGATCATCTCGCCGTGGATCGTCGGCGACAACCCCGACAAGGGTGTCATCCTGAACAACGTGATCATCGGCGGACTGGCCGTGATCCTGGGCCTGGTGTGTGCCGGTACGGCGGCGAAGAGCACCCCCAAGCCATAACAGCCCGCGAAGGGAAGGCACGCCGGCGCCGGTCCACGGACCGGTACCGGCGCGTCTGCGCGTGTCCTTTCAGTGCTTCGGCACCATCCACGGCGCCTGCGAGAGAGGGCTGCCGGTTTCGAGGACCGTCTTCAGGTTGGACAGCACGGCCGGCCAGCCGCCGGACACGTCGGACAGCTCGCCCTCGTCGGCGAGGTCCTCGTGGGTGACGGTGAGGCGCACGATGTCCTCGTGGCGCCGGATGTCGTAGGTGACCCGGGAGTACTTGTCCTCCTGGCCCTCGTTCTCCGGCGAGGTCCAGGTGGTCACGAGCCGGGTCGGCCGCTCACTCTCCACCACCGTGCCGACGACATCGGCGATGCCGGAACCGTCCGTGCGCACGTGTTCCCAACGGGAGCCCGGTTGCCAGTCGGACACGTTGCTGTGACCCCAGTAGGCGGCGGTCAGGTCGGCGTCGGTGAGCGCGTCCCAGACCTTCTCGGGCGTGCTCGCGATGTAGGTGACGTAGACGAATGTCGGCTTGTCGGTCATGGCTTCCTCGGCTCGTCGCTTCAGGGCGCCGAGCGCGCGCAGGCGCGGGCGCTCGAACTTGTCGATCCAGCGCTCCTGCATCTCGTGCAGCGGGACCGGATTGAGATAGTGCAGCTTCTCCCGCCCGCGCCGCACCGTACTGACCAGGTTGGCGGCCTCCAGAACGGCCAGATGCTGGGTCACCGACTGACGGGTCATGTCGATGCGCCCGCACAACTCACCGAGCGTCTGCCCGTTGTCCTCGTGCAGCCGGTCCAGCAGGCGTCTGCGGGTCTCGTCGGCCAGAGCCTTGAAGACCGCGTCCATCCCTGAGTCGTGTTCGGATCGCACACTCAACGTTATGCAGGCAGTTACCTGCATGTCAAGGCAGGGCGGCTTCGTCCGATTCATTCCGGTCTTTCATTCCGGCCTACGACGCCTCAGCCCAGGAACGCGCCCAGCTCGCGACGGTGCGCGGCCACCCAGTCGTACGCGTCCCGGATCTCGTCCACGACCCCACTCGCCCGCAGACCGACCATGCCCCGCTCACCGCGCGCGGCACCGGCCTCGATGCCTCGCCGGCACCGGTCCTGCCACCACAGGACAGTGTCGAGGAGCCGGCCGGTGCCGTCGACTTCATCGAGGCCGTAGGCCTCACAGATCAGCGCGATCCGGCGGGCTGTCCCGGTCACGTCGGTGATGCCCGGGCCGAGGTCCAGGAACTGCCAGCAGACGTGGGCGACGTCGTGGACGCGCTCGCCCGGGGCGGCGAGATCCCAGTCGACGAAGGCCACCGGGTGCCACGCGCTGTCGTAGACGGTGTTCTTGGGAGCCAGGTCGTTGTGACAGACGACGTCCTGGTCACCGGCCTGTGGCGTGCCGTGCGTCAGGTCGTGGAAGACGCGGACGAGCTGCGCGACGCGGACCAGGCTGTCGTCGGTGCGGGCGGCGGATCGTTCGTCGGGGGTTACGGCCGCCCGGCCCTCGATGTACTGGAACACCTCCCGCCCTCGCTCGTCCGTGCCGAGGAAACGCGGCGCCCCTGACCATCCGCGCCGCTCGAACAGCGCGAGCAGTCCGGTCACGAAGGCCGCCTGCTCCGGCGCGGTGGGAGTGCGTCGTACGGTCTCCCCGATCCGTACGACCGCGTTGATCGCGCCTCCACCGAGCGCTGTTTCCTCCACGTGGCCCGCCTCCCCGAATTCGATCGACCGCACGAGTATCGCTCGGCACGCTGCTCGCATGGATCATGCGGAGGCACTGCTCATCGGGGGACGCGCCGGAGTCGGGAAGACGACCGTCGGCTGGGAGGTGTCTGCGCGGCTGCGGGCGGCAGAGGTCGCCCATGCCGTGATCGACGGGGACTTCATGGGGCAGGTGCACCCGGCGCCGGACGGCGATCCGCACCGGGCGGTGATCGGCGAGGCCAACTTGACCGCCGTATGGGGGAATTACGCCGCGCTGGGATATCGGCGGCTCGTGTACACGAACACGGTGAGCGTGCTCGACGAGGCGGCGGGGCAGTTCCGTCGGGCGATGGGCACGGACGTGCGGATCGTACGCGTGCTACTGACCGCCTCCGACGAGACGGCAGCCGCGCGGCTGAACGGGCGCGAGATCGGCAGCGAGTTGGAGCACGAGCTAGCCAACAGCACTCGTAAAGCACGCGTGTTGGACCAGCGCCCGCCCGTCGACACCGTGCGGGTGGTGACCGACGGGCGCTCTGTCGTCGATATCGCAGGGGACGTGCTGGCCGCGACCGGCTGGGTCAACAGCCTCTAGGCACCGGCGGGTTCGGTGTCCGGGGCCGCTTCCGTGAGGTACTCCTCCGTGATCTCCTTGGGGCCGAACGGCCACACCTTCTCGAAGCGGGCCCAGATGACGAACGCGACGCAGCCCAGGGCCAGCCAGGCGAGGGACCACTCGATGGAGTGGCGGCCCGGGGAGTTCTTGTCCGCGTAGCCGTAGATCACGCACCAGCCGACGAAGGCGACGATGCTCGGCACGGGGTAGAGCCACATGCGGTAGGGGCGGCGCAGGGTCGGCTGGCGTTTACGCAGGACCGTCAGGGCGATGATCTGGGCCAGCGCCTGGACGATGACCATCACCGTGGTGAGGAGTTGGATCAGGGTCGCCAGGTCCGTGTGGCGGCCGATCAGGAAGCCGATCGCCGTGATCACGCCCATCGTGGCGAGGCCCAGCATCGGGAAGCGGTGCTTGGGGTGGAGCTTGGCGTAGGGGCGGAAGAAGACGCGTTCGCGGGCCGCGTCGTAGGGGACCCGGGAGCCGCCGAGGAGGCCGGTGAAGACCGAGGCGAAGGCCGTGATGAGGATCAGGACGGTGACCGTGTCGGCGGCGCCCTTGCCCCAGGTCTCCTCCAGGACCGCCGAGGCCACCGACGTGGAGGCGATGTCGTTCACGTTCGTCATCCGGTGCCAGTCGATGACGCCGAGGGTGCCGATCTGCAGCATCAGGTAGATCGCCATGATGCCGACGATGGAGAAGAGGATGGAGCGCGGGAGGGTGCGGCCCGGGTCCTTGATCTCGGCACCCATGTAGGCGGTGGTGTTGTAGCCGAGGTAGTCGTAGATGCCGATGGTGAGGCCGCCGGCGAAGCCGAGCCAGAAGTGGTCGCTGCCCAGGTCGAAGGCGTGCGCCGGGTACGTGAAGGCGAGGTGCGAGCTGAAGTCGCTCGCGGCGGCCACGATGACCAGGAACACCGCGGCGATCATCACCGTCCACATCACGGCGGTGATGCGCGCGATGTTCTCGATGCCGCGCCACAGCAGGAGGATCACCACGGCGATCACGCCCAGGCCGATCAGGTCACCAGACGTCTGGCCCAAGTCCGGTGCCAGATAGCCGAGATACTGCACGAAGCCGACCACGCCGGTCGACATGATCAGCGGGATGAAGAGCATCGCCGTCCACACGAACAGGAACGGCATCAGGCGACCCGTGCGGTACTGGAAGGCCTGGCGCAGATAGACGTAGCTGCCGCCGGAGCCGGGCATCGCGGCGCCCATCTCGGCCCACACGAGCCCGTCGGCGAGCGCGAGGACCGCGCCCGCGACGAAGCCGATCACCGCCTGCGGTCCGCCGAACGCGGCGACCATCAGCGGGATCGTCACGAACGGACCGATGCCGCACATCTGGCTCATGTTGATGGCGGTGGCCTGGAAGAGGCCGACACGGCGGACGAACCCGCCGTCGGGGGGCGGGCTACCGGGAGGCGGACTACCGGACATGGGGACTCCTGGGGCTGGTCACGGCGAGAGGAATACGGCGAGAGCGGTACGGGTGGCCCGGCGCGGGTGACTGGGCGATAAAGTTAAGGAGCCTTACTAGACTCGTCAAGAGGCTGTCCCGGATGCCGGAGAATGATGCGATGCCCGCCAGTGACGCCGTGGAGCGACCGGAACAGCCTTGGAGTCGGCAGCGGCTGCGCAGTACCAACGCGCGGCTGCTGCTCGACCGGCTGCGCACCGCCGGTGCCGCCTCGCGCGCCCAACTCGCCCGCGAGACAGGCCTGTCGAAGCCGACGGTCTCCAGCGCGCTGGCCGCGTTGGAGGAGGCGGGACTGGTCCACGAGGTCGGCACGCAGGCCCCCGAGCGCGGCCGGACCGCCGTGCTGTACGCCCCCGATCCGTCCGCCGGGTACGCGCTCGGCATCGACGTCGGGCGGAGCTGGCTGCGGGTCGCGGTCGCCAATCTGGACGGCGAGGTGGTGGCCCGCGCGGACGTCCGCAACCGGGCCCGCAGCTCGGGCGCCATGGCCCAGCTGGTGGTCGCCACCGCGCATCAGGTCGTCGCGAACTCCGAGGTCGGACCGGCCGCGGTGGTGCACGCCGTGGTGGGCACACCCGGTGTCTACGACGAGCAGCGGCGCCGGGTGCGGTACGCGATGCATCTCCCGGGCTGGGGCCGGGCCGGGCTGTTCGACCGGATGCGGGAGGAACTGGGCATCCCGCTGGAGGTGCACAACGACGCGAATCTCGCGGCGCTGGGCGAGTACACGTACGGCGTCGGCGCGGGCAGCCGGCTGTTCGCTTACATCATGATCGGCACCGGTCTCGGCATGGGTGTGGTCAGCGAGGGGCGGCTGTTCACGGGGGCGCACGGCGGTGCCGGGGAGATCGGGTTCCTGCCGTGGCCGGGGCAGCAGAAGCCGGAGACGCTGGAGGACGCGGTCTCCGGGGTGGCCGTCGTGGAGGCGGCCCGCAGGTTCGGCATGAGCGGGCAGCAGCTCACCGCGAAGGCGGTGTTCGACGCGGCCCGGCAGGGAAACGCCGCCGCGATCAAGGCGGTTGAGCTGGAGGGCGAGCGGA
Source organism: Streptomyces colwelliae (assembly GCF_048158785.1). NCBI lineage: Bacteria > Bacillati > Actinomycetota > Actinomycetes > Kitasatosporales > Streptomycetaceae > Streptomyces > Streptomyces colwelliae. The sequence goes on from NZ_JBLTJC010000023.1 coordinate 34,610, forward strand.
TCGCGCACACGGTGGCGGCGGCCGCGGCCGTCCTCGATCCGGACCTCGTCGTGCTGGGCGGCGGCGTCGGACACAGCGTGGATCTGCTGCTGCGCCCGGTGCGGGAGAACCTGCGCGCGCTCACTCCGCTCCGGCCGAAGATCGTGCCCAGCGCGCTGGGCGAGGACGCGGTGCTGCTGGGTGCCGTGGCCACCGCTCTGGGCACCGCGCGGGACCTCGTGTTCGAGCGCCACGCGGCGTCCTGAGCAACTCGCTCACGGGCAACGGTGATTGACAGGCCCCCTCGCGCGCCCTACCTTCTGGTGCGGTTAGTAAAGCTTCCTAACTTGACGAGGCTGGAGACCGCCGTGTTCCACCGCCCCGCCGTTCCCCCACTCCTCAGAAGCCGGCTGGCCACGGCCGCGGTCGCGCTCGGCCTGCTGGGTTCCCTCACCACCAGCGCGTGGGCGGAGGCCCGGGAGTCGTCCCCGCCGCAGCGCGCGCGGGTCCCGGTGACCGCCGTACGCTCGACCGCCGGGGCCGCCACCCCGCTGTCCGGCTACGCGATCCAGTCGTCCGCCAAGGTCACCGACTCCGCCTCGGCCGTCTCCTCCCCCGGCTATCCGGCGACCGGCTGGTACCCGGCCGACGCCCGCTCGACCGTCCTCGCGGCCCTGATCGCCGACGGCGTCTACCCGGACCCCTTCTACTCGACCAACCAGCGGAAGATCCCGAAGGCCGACTTCCAGGTGCCGTGGTGGTATCGCAGCGACTTCACGGTCGCCGACCCCGGCAAGCGCACCTACCTCGACTTCAGCGGGGTGATCTCGGCGGCGGACGTCTACGTCAACGGCAAGCGGATCGCCAAGTCCTCGGACGTCAACGGCGCTTACACGCAGCACGAGTTGGACGTCACCGCGCTCGTCCGCTCCGGCACGAACACCGTCGCCTTCCGCATCCAGCCCAACGACCCGAACAAGAACCTCACCATGGGCTGGATCGACTGGCTCCAGCCGCCGCCCGACGAGAACATGGGCATCGTCCGTGACGTCCTCGTCCGGCGCGGTGGCCCGGTGGCGCTGCGCGACGCACATGTGGTGACGAAGCTGGCCGTACCGTCGCTGGCGACCGCGGACCTGACGGTGAAGGCACAGGCGCGCAACGACTCGAACGCACCCGTCACGGCACAGGTCAGGGGCAGCATCGGCAGCACGGCCTTCGCGAGGACCGTCTCCCTCGCCGCACACCAGACGAAGACCGTCACCTTCGGCCTCCACCTGACCTCCCCCAAGGTCTGGTGGCCCGCGGGCATGGGCGGCCAACCGCTCTACGGCCTCGACCTCACCGCCTCCGTGAACGGCACCCCCTCCGACACCGCGCACCAGACCTTCGGCATCCGCGATGTCCAGGCCACACTGAACTCCGACGGCGACCGCCAGTACCGCGTCAACGGCCGCAAGTTGCTGATCAAGGGCGGCGGTTGGTCACCGGACGAGTTCCTGCGCTGGGACAAAACATATGTCGAGGACCGCCTGAAGTACGCCCTCGACCTGGGCCTGAACACCATCCGCCTGGAAGGCCACATCGAGCCGGACGAGTTCTTCGACCTGGCCGACCGCTACGGCATCCTGACGCTTCCCGGCTGGGAGTGCTGCGACAAGTGGGAGGGCCAGGTCAACGGGGACGAGACCGGCGACAAGTGGACCGCCGCCGACTACCCGGTCGCCAAGGCGTCGATGGCCGCCGAGGCCGCCCGGCTGCGCGACCACCCGAGCGTGATCTCCTTCCTCATCGGCAGCGACTTCGCCCCCGACGCGAGGATCGAGAAGACGTACCTGGACGCCCTGAAGGCTGCCGACTGGAAGACCCCGGTGGTCGCCGCCGCGTCCGACAACTCCTCACCGGTCAGCGGCAGTTCGGGCATGAAGATGACCGGCCCCTACGACTGGATCCCGCCGAACTACTGGTACGCCAAACGCGAGGGCGGCGCCACCGGCTTCAACTCCGAGACCAGCGCGGGCCCCGACATCCCCACCCTCGACACCCTGCGCCGCATGATGACCCCGGCCGAACTGGCCACCCTCTGGAAGAACCCGACCGCCAAGCAGTACCACCGCTCCCCGTCCTCCACCTTCAACACCCTCAAGCTCTACGACAACGCCCTCACCGGCCGCTACGGCCCACCCACGAGCCTCACCGACTACGTCCGCAAGGCGCAGCTCGCCCAATACGAGAACGTGCGGGCCCAGTTCGAGGCGTACGGGCGCAACGCCACCGACGCCTCGAAGCCGGCGACCGGGGTCGTCTACTGGATGTTCAACAGCGGCTGGACCTCCCTGCACTGGCAGTTGATGGACCGTTACCTCGACCAGGGCGGTGCCTACTTCGGCGCGAAGAAGGCGAACGAGCCGCTGCACATCCAGTACTCGTACGACAACCGCTCGGTCGTCGTGGTGAACAACCGGAACGCCTCCGCACACCAACTCACCGCGCGCGCAACGCTGTTCAACACCGACGGCACGCGGAAGTACGACAAGAAGGTGACCGGGGTGAAGGTCTCCGGCGGCGGCGCGCACAGCACGGCGCTCACCCTGCCCCCGCCCTCGTCGGTGAACGGGCTGTCGACGACGTACCTGGTACGGCTGACCCTGACCGACGCGTCCGGCAAGGAGGTCAGCCGGAACGTGTACTGGCTCTCCGGCAGGCCCGACACGCTCGACTGGGCACACACCGACTGGTACTACACGCCGACGACGAGCTACGCCGATCTCAAGGGGCTCAACTCGATGGCACAGACGCCGGTTTCGGTGACGGCGTCGACCAAGGCGGGCGCGGACGGCACGTCGACCACGACGGTCACGGTGCGCAACTCCGGGAAGGGGAAGGGTGAGGGGAAGTCTCCTTCACTCCTCACCGACGTCCATCTCGTGGACTCGGCGGGCAAGCCGGTGCTGCCGGTGCAGTGGTCCGACAACGAAGTGAGCCTGTGGCCCGGGGAGTCGACGACACTGACGGCGACCTACCGGACGGCCGATCTGCACGGGTCGGCGCCACGGGTGCGGGTCTCCGGCTGGAACACACCGGAGCGGACGGTCCCGGCGCCGTAAGAACGAACAGTCCCTGCACCGTAAACCCGTGGGGCCCGGCCGCCGCCGGGCCCCACCGGTCGTCTTCAGCTGACGTTCAGCGCCGTGTCGTCGATGACGAAGGACGTCTGGAGGGTGGACCCTTCGACGCCGGTGAACTTGATGGTGGCGGTGGTGCCGGCCAGGGAGGAGACGTCGAAGGACTTCAGGACGTATCCCGAGGCCGCGTTCAGGTTGGAGTACGTGGCCAGGGTGGTGGATCCGGCGGTGACCGTCAGTTTGTCGTAGGCGGTGCTGGTGGTGGTCTCCGCGGTGTCCACGTGCAGATAGAAGCTGAGGGTGGCGGAGCAGCCGGACGGGATGGTCACCGACTGGGACAAGGTGTCGGTGGTGGCGGTTCCGTAGCCGTCCAGCCATGCCTTGTACGAACCGGTGCGGGCGGCCTCGCTGCTGGAGGTGGTGATGACGCCGCTGCTGGCGGTCCAGGTGGTGTTGCCGGACTCGAAGCCCGGGTTGCCGAGCAACTGGGCGGCGGTGCAGGTGCCGTCGCCGCCTCCCCCACCACCGCCGCTGGTGCCTTCGCCGGCCAGCCACGCGGTGGCGTTGAGGGCGAGGGGTGCGTTGGTGGCGCCGGTGTCGTTCCAGCCGTCGTAGAGCGTGTTGCCGGACTGGCCGGTGCCGTCGTCGACCGGTGAGGTGTCGCCCCAGAAGGCGACGCGGCCGCTGCCGAAGGTGCTGGTGGCGAAGAAGGCACCGGTGTTGCCGGAGTAACCGCTGCGGTAGAGCAGGCCCTTGACCGCGGAGTTGTCGGCGGGCTTCAGGGTGGCCGTCGTGCCGTCGGCGATCAGGCTCTTGGTGACGGTACCGAAGGAGCCGTGCAGGACCGGGTCGGTGCTGTCGCTGATCGCGGCCGGGTACCCGGAGCTGACGTCGAGGGTGTCGATGGAGAAGCCGAACGGGTCGGTGGAGTCGACGCTGTTGTTCGTCATCAGGTCGTTGAAGATCTCGACCGCGTCGTAGCCGTCGTTGTTGCGGTCGGCGCCGGTGTGGTCGGAGATCATGAAGAGGCCGCCGCCGTTCTTGACGAACGTCATGATCGCGGTCTTCTCGGCGGTCGTGAACAGCGTGTTGGGCTCGGGCAGGACCAGCGTGTCGAAGTTCGACAGGTCGGTCGTCGCGGAACCGCCGTACGTGAGGGCGCTGGTGGCGGTCTTCAGGCTGTAGCTGCCGGTCTTCTGCAGGGCGACGCCCCATGAGGAGAGCGCCCCGGTCCAGTCCGTCTCGGCGGACGGGGTGGAGTCCTGGGACAGCGGGTCGGGCTTGCTGGTGGAGATGATCCAGTCCGCGTTGCCCGCCTCCTCGGCGTGGCCGTCGTCGAACAGGACGCGGTGTGTGGTGGCCGCGTGCGCGGGCGTGGCCGTGGTGGTGACCTGGAGGGCCGCCCCCGTGACGAAAAGTCCCAGGCCGGCGAGGGCGGTGGTGAGTCTGCGGCGGGATCTTCTGGATCCAAGCATCCGTCGAACCTCCGTGAGGGGATGGGGAAGGGTGCGGTGCGGGCGCCTGATCTGCGCGCGTAGAACGGTAGTTGGGGAGTTCTACACGCGTTGAACGATTGAAAGGTACATGGCATGAAGGGGTGGTGAACAGAAAGTCCCGGCAATAACAGGCAACAAAACTCCGGCGGACTGCCTTGGCATCCAGCGGGCACATGAAGAGAGCAGGACTATCGACAAAGAGGGGCGGAGATGGAGATCTCGGGCATCATCAGTGCCATCATCATCGGCATCATCATTGGCGTGCTGGGACGGCTCGTCGTCCCTGGGCGCCAGCGCATAGGTGTTCTGCTGACGATCGTCGTCGGCATCGTGGCCGCGCTCATCGGCGCGGCGATCGCATCCGGCCTGGGGGTCGAGGACACCAACGGCATCGACTGGATCGAGTGGCTCATCCAGATCGGCCTGGCGGCGGTCGGCATAGCCGCGCTGGACCGGTCGAGGGCGCGCCGCTGAGCCTGAGGCGGGACATACGTCACGGGTGAGACGCGGGACGTGCGTCACCGGGTGAGACCGGGCGGCGGCCGACTACTGCGGGCCTGCCGCCCGATCCCCCGCTTCCCGCACTCCCGACTCTCCTCACGGAGAACCTTTGACACCACGGATCACCGCGCACCACCCCGCATCACCCCGCATCACTCCGCTCGTCGATCCGGAGTCCGGCCCGTCGGGTCGGCTGCGCTGCGCCTGTTCCTCCGTTCTTCAAGGAGGGGCAGGCGCAGCTGGCATGAGGCACCAACCACCCCTGGGCTACGGCCCGTTCGGCCCCGGCGTGCGGCTCAGCGCGCGGCACGCATCGCGGCGAGGCCGTCGCTGCTGGACGCGTACACGGGCGTCCAGCCCAGTTCCCGCTCGGCCTTCGCGCTGGACACGGGCAGGTTGCTGGTCGTCATCGTGTGCGCGTAGGACATCGGCCGAACCGTCCACAGCGGTACGGCCATTGGCCTCGGCAGGCCGAACTCCCTCGCCACGCACAGGACATGAGCGCGGAAGCCGAGCGGTGTGCGGTCGGTGATGTTGTACGCCTGACCGGGGCGCCCGTGTTCGACGGCGGCGGCCACCGCGCGGGCCGCGTCGGTGAGTTCGACCCAGGGCAGGACCCGGCCGTGGTCGTCGGGGGCGGGCAGTCGGCGTCGGCGCAGCATGGGGAGGAGAGCGTCGGTGCCACCGGGACCGTAGAAGAGGCCGAAGCGGAGTGTGATGCCCTCCAAGTCCTTTGCCTCGAAGGTGAGTTGCTCCTTGGTGCGCATGCCCTCGATGTGCTTCTCCAGCTCCGGGGTGGTGCCGCGCGGGCCGAAGGGGTCGTCCTCGGTGAGGGGGCGGGTGCCGAAGTCCCCGTAGCCGTAGCCGAAGACCATCGACTCGGCGATGAAGCGGCGGGCGCCGGTGGACTGCGCGGCCTCGATGAGGTGGGCGGTGCCTTCGATGCGCAGGGCGTCGGTGGCGTGCATGTCGCGGTGGCGCATGGGTGCCTTGCGCAGGGCGGTCGCGGCGTGGATCACCGTGTCGAAGTGGTGTCCGTCGACCGCGCGGAGCAGTCCGTCGCGGTCCATGAGGTCGGCGCGGACGCCGTTGCCGGGTCCTCGGCCGAGGCCGGTGACCTTGTGGCCGGCGTCGGTCAGGGCCTTGGTGATGTGGCCGCCGAGGACGCCGGTGGCACCGGCGAGGAGGATGCTCCGGCCGTTCTCGTTGCCCTGGCTGTTCTCGTTGCCCTGGTTGCTCTCGTTCGTCGTCATGACGGTGCGACGGATCGGGTCGGCGCGGATGTGACATCGGCCGTCCGGGCTGCGGGTCTACGGCTCGTAGACGTACGGCGTGGTCGTGGTCAGCGGGGAGAAACCGAGGCGTTCGAGGATGGGGCGGCTCTGGTCGGAGGCGTCGACCTGGAGGTAGCGGTAGCCGCGGTCCGCGGCGATGCGGGCGCGGTGGGCGATCAGGGCGCGGTAGATGCCGCGGCCCCGCCAGGCCTTGACCGTGCCGCCGCCCCACAGGCCGGCGAACCGGGTGCCGGGGACGAGTTCCATACGGGCCGCGCTCACCGGTTCGTCGCCGGCGAGGGCGACGACGGCGACAACCGTGTCGGGTTCGGCGGCGAGTTGGGCGAGCAGGCGGGCGCGCAGCCGGGTGCTGTCCGTACCGAAGGCCTTCTCGTGGACGTCGGCCACCAGGTCGACGCCGGCCTCGTCGGTGGCGGGCAACAGGCGGATGCCGTCCGGCAGTTGGGCGTCGAGGGTGAGTGAGCTGACCTCGCCGATCATCAGCGTCTCCTGCGGCTCGGGCGTGAACCCGGCCGCCGACAGCCGCTGTCCGAGATCCGTCGGCAGATCGTGGCCGTAGAGCTTCCACTCGAAGTCGCGGCCGAGCCCGGTGAAGAACGCGATCTGCTCGGCGATCGCCGCGTCGGCGTCCGTCTCGTCGAGGTCCGACCACAGGACGCCGTTCCAGCCGGTCGCGTCGGCTGCGACCTGGCGCACCACTCCCCCGACCCGTTCGACGCGGGATCCCGGGCCGTCGGGTCGGGCGCCTTCGCGCAGGTCGCGGTCGTGGAGGGCGAGTACCGAGGTGTGATCCATGGGCTCACTTCAACATCCGCGGGCGGCCCCGGCAACGGGATTACGAGCCCTGCGCCGGCACGTCCGGTCGTACCGCCGCCAGATACGCGCTCAGCCTGTCGCGGTTGCGGGCCAGACAGTCGATGCGGGCCTGGATCCGGTCGATGTGGTCGCTGAGCAGGGCGGCCGTCTCGGGGGTCAGGCAGTCGGCGGGGACGTGGATCTCGTCCGGGCCGGAGAGATAGGGCAGGATCGCGCGGATCATCTCGGTGGTGAGCCCCGAGTCCAGCAGCCCGCGGATCTGCTGGACGTCCCGGACCGCGGGCTCGCCGTAGAAGCGGTAGCCGTTCTCGGTGCGGTCGGGGTGCAGCAGGTGCTGTTCCTCGTAGTAGCGCAGGAGGCGGGTGGGGACGCCGGTGCGGCGGGAGAGCTCGCCGATCTTCATACCTGCCTCCGGGGTGTGCGGGCGGGGCCGTGGTCGAGCGGAGCCGTGCGCGCGGGGCTCGCCAGCGGGGAGGCGGGCCGTAGTTGTCGGGCTTGCTTGCGGGGCCTCGCTTGCCTTCACACTGATGTGAGGGTTCGACCATGGTCCCATGACCACCGCTTCCCCGGCCAAGGGCACCGTCCTGCCCTGGTCCGGGCTCCTCGCCCTGTCCACGGCCGCCTTCACCGCCGTCCTGACGGAACTCCTCCCCGCCGGTCTGCTGCCCCGGATGGCTCCGGCGCTCGGCGTGTCCGAGGCACGGGTCGGCTTCCTGGTCACCGGTTACGCGGTCGCCTCCTTCCTCGCCGCGATCCCGGTCACCGCGGCCCTGCGCGGGCTGCCGCGCCGTCCGGTCCTCGTCGGTACGCTGCTGGGCTTCGCCTGCGCCAACGCGGTGGTCGCGCTGTCGTCGTCGTACGCCGTCACCTTCGGCGCCCGGCTGCTGGCCGGGGTCATGGGCGGCACGATGTGGGCGATGCTCGCCGGGTACGCCGCCCGGATGGTGCCGGTCGAGCGCCGCGGCCGGGCCATCGCGATCGTGCTGGCCGGAATCACCCTCGCGCTGTCCCTGGGCGTACCCGCCGGCACCGCGCTCGCCGGGGCGGTCGGCTGGCGCACGGCGTTCGCGATGCTGGCCGGGCTGTCGGTCCTGGTGGTGGTCTGGATACGGCTGCGGGTCCCCGGCTTCCCGGGTGAACTCCCGGGCGCACGCGTCCCGTTGAGGGGTGTCGCCGCGCTCCCGGGGATTCCGGCGATCCTGTCGGTCACACTGTTCCTGCTGCTGGGGCATCAGGTGATGTACACGTACGTCGCCCCGTTCGCCGCGCACTCCGGCTACGGCCGTACGGACGTCGTCCTGCTGGTGTTCGGGGTCGCCACGGTCGTCGGGATCTGGGCCACCGGGGTGCTCGTGGACCGGTGGGCGCGGCCCACACTGGTGGGCGCGACAACACTGTTCGTGGCGGTCATGTGTGTGCTGGGCCTGTATGGCGACTCCCCCGCGGTGCTGCTCACCTCCGTCGTGGTGTGGGGAGTCGCCTTCGGCGGGGCCCCGACGCTGATCCAGACCGCGCTCGTCAACGCCTCCGGTCCCGAACACGCTGATGTGGCGACGTCGTTGCAGACCACGGTGTACAACGCGGGTATCGCCGGGGGCTCGTTCACCGGTGGGCTCGCGCTGTCGGGGATGGGCGCGGGGGCCTTGCCCTGGACGGCGTTGCCGTTGGTCGCGGGCGCGCTCGCCATGGTCGTACTGGGCCGCCGGTACGCGTTTCCGGCGGCGCCCGTAGAGGCCGAGGGGCGCGTCAACTCGCCCTGCGCATAGGCTCGATGCCGGCCGGCACACCGACCTTGCGCGTACCCGCCCGTAGACGTACGTGGCTGTCAGGACGCAGCGTCACGGGCCTTGGGCGGCCTACGCGGTTGTGGCGATGCCGCCGTCGACGGGGATCACGGCGCCCGTCAGGTATGCGCCCGCCCGGCTGGCGAGGAACACGGCGACACCCGCCATGTCGTCGTCGCGGCCGATCCGGCGCAGTGGGGCCGACGCCGCGATCGCCTCGCCGAGCTCATCGAGGGTTGCGGCCATCATCTTCGACGGGAACGGTCCCGGCGCCACGGCGTTCACGGTGACGTGCTGCGGTCCCAGTTCCCTGGCGAGCACTCTGGTGAGTTGATGCAGTGCGGCCTTGCTGCTGGAGTACGAGTAGTTGGGCCGCTGGGGGATGTGGATGGCGGCGATGCTGCCGATGTTGATGATCCGCGCGGGATCGTCGGCGGTGCCCGCCTTGCGCAGCGCGGGCAGCAGCGCCTGGACCAGCCAGAACGGCGACTTCAGGTTGAGGTCGACGACCGTGTCCCAGGCCGCGTCCGGGAACGTCGCCAGCGGCTCGTCCCACATGGCGCCCGCGTTGTTGACGAGGATGTCGAGACGCTCCGAGTCGGCGGTGACGAGGTCGGACAGTCGCCGGCACTCGTCGTGGCGGGACAGGTCGGCGGGGACGGCCCGCACCTCACCGAATGGGGACAGCTGTTCCTGCGCCTGAGCGCACGCTTCCGCGTCGCGTGAGCTGATGACCACGCGGGCGCCCGCCTGGAGAAGGCCTCGCGCGATCATCATCCCGATGCCTCTGGTGCCACCAGTGACGAGCGCGCGCTTTCCGCGCAGATCGAAGAGTTCTGCATGCGTTGTGAATTGGTTGTCCACCACTTGCCGTCTTTCTCGTTGGTCGTGCGGGATGACGCGTCGACGCGTCGGGTGTTTCGGCTCCGCTGTCTCGACGCTATGGCCGTGAAGTGCACTTCAAGCAAGCGGATCAGCACCTGCCCTCGCCCGTACGACGCGCCCGCAGAGCCGGTCACCACGCAGGGAGCCGACGAACACCGACCCCCGCGCCCCACAGGGCATGACCATCAACGATCAAGATCAACTCTCGCGACAGACCCTGGGGTGGCCGCGTCCGGCCGCCTGGTTCCTCTCGTACAACGTCACGAGCTTCGCGTGCCGCGGCATGTCCCGGCGGAGTCGTTCGGCCCACTCGGGTGTCAGAAATCCGTGATTGGCCACGAACCGACCGTCATCGCGGACGGCGACGTAGAGGAGGTGTCCGTCCGGGGACCAGAAGTGCCTTGTCCCAGAACGGAGTTCGCGTATCTGCTCACGATCCCAGTGGGCCGACGACGGACGGCTCCGCGCCATCTCCTCATGTCTGGCGATCGTCTGCTCGTGGGTGATCCACGACCTCACGCGCACCGCCTCCTGGTACTCCTCCACGGTGAGCCGGACACCGAACTCCCAGAGCCTGGGCAGCATTTCCAGTTGCGCCGCCTCCTTGAGGTACCGGGTCCGCTCCGACGCGGCCCCGCGCCGCCCGGCGGCCTCCGCGTCGTGCCGATGGCTCGCGAGTCCCCTCTCCTGATCGAACCGCAGAATGCTCGCCCAGTTGAGTTCTTCCTCGCCGGTCATACCCGTCTCCCTCCGCTCGGCAGAATCGAGCCCAAGACACTTGGTTGCGGCCTCACTTGAGGCCCGAGTGGGCCAGGCCCTCGACGAACTGGCGCTGGGCGACGACGAAGACGATCAGGACCGGCAGGACGGTCATGGTGGCGGCCGCCAGTTGGGTGTTCCACATGTCGGCCCCGTAGGAGTCGGTGAACCGGGTGAGTGCCTGCGGCAGCGTGAACAGTTCCGGCGAGGTGAGGTAGACGGTGGGTTCCAGGTAGAGGTTCCACGAGGTGAGGAACGTCAGGATCGCGACCGCGGACAGCGCCGGCTTGGCCAGCGGCAGGAAGATCCGCCACCAGAGCGCCGGGCGGCCGAGGCCGTCCAGCCGGCCCGCCTCCTCCAGCTCGGCCGGAAGCGCGATGAAGAACTGCCGCATGATGAAGGTGGCCAGGACACAGGGGCCGGCCAGCGCGGTGACCAGGATCAACGGCCAGTGCGTGTTGATCATCCCGGCCCGCTTGAACATCTGGAACAGCGGCACGATCGTCACCTCGCTGGGCACCAGGAGACCGACCAGCACCACCAGGAAGAGAGCGTTCGCGCCGGGGAAGCGGATCCGGGCGAAGGCGTACCCGGCGAGGCTGGAGACCAGCAGGGTGATCACGGTGACCAGGACGGCGATGTACACGCTGTTCGCGTACTGCCGGGCGAAGGGCTGGAAGCTGAACGCCTCGCGGTACGCGGACAGCGTGGGGTCGGAAGTCCACAGCGACGGCGGGGACTTGAAGATCTCGGGCAGCGGCTTCACCGAAGCGGCCACCATCCAGACGGTCGGCACCACGAACGGGATCGCCAGCACTCCGAGGCCCGTCACCAGGAACGCCCGCCGCAGGACGGATCTCGACCTACTGCTCATGGAACACCCACTTCCGGCGCAGCTGCCACTGCAGCAGGGTCAGCAGCATGACGAAGGACAGCAGCATCAGGGCCAGCGTCGAGCCGTAGCCGATGTGGTTGAACTCGAAGGCCTGCTGGAAGACGTAGTAGACGAGCACGGTGGTGCTCAACTCCGGGCCGCCGCCGGTCAGTACGGCGATCTGCGCGAACGACTGCAACGCCCCGACGATGGTGATGATCGAGGTCAGCAGCACCGTGGGTGAGATGAGCGGCAGCGTGATCCGGGTGAACATCACCCTGCTTCCCGCGCCGTCTATCCGGGCGGCTTCGTACAGGTTCGACGGCACGCCCTGCAACGCGGCCAGGAAGAGCACCATGTTGACGCCGACGCTGCGGATCACCTGCGTGAAGATCACCGACACCATCGCGGTGTCGCCGTGCTGGAGCCAGTTCGGGCCCGTGATGCCGACCGTGCCGAGAAGGCCGTTGACACCGCCATTGTCCTGGAGCAGGAAGCCCCAGACCAGGGTCCACGCCACCACGGAGACGACGACCGGGGAGAAGAACAGGGTGCGGAAGAACGTCGCTCCGCGGAACCGCCGGTTCAGGAGTACGGCGAGCAGCAGGCCCAGGCCGATGTTCAGGATCACGACACCGACGCAGAAGACGGCGGTGGCCCACAGCACCGAGGGCAGTTGCGGATCGTCGGCCAGGGCGGCGTAGTTGTCGGTTCCGACGAAGGTCTGCTCGCCGGTGAAGACGTTCCAGTCGCTCAGGCTGTACCAGATCGCCAGTCCGACCGGGATCAGCACGAACAGCACGACCCCGGCGAGCTGCGGAGCGATGAACAGGTAGCCGGCGAGCACATCCCTGCGCCGGCTCGTCCAGAACGGTGGGGCGGAGGCGCTCCGGGCTCCTGTCGGTGCCCGGGAGGCGTCCGGTGTCGTCGCGGGGGTCTTCATGAGGGCGGCCATGGTTACTTGGCCAGGATCGGTTCGATCGCGGAGCAGACCGACTTCAGGACGGCGGGGATGTCGGCGTCGGCCTTCCACATCGCGTCCAGTGCGGTCTTGCCCTTCTGGGCGATCTCGGCCGGGCTGGTGTGGTTGGGCAGGGTGACGGCGTTCGGCAGCTGGTCGACCACGGCCTCCTGGAGTTGTGCGGCGGTCAGCACCTTGCTGTCGGCGGCGAGCTTCGCGCCGGTGAGCAGCGACTTCCGGGGCGGCGGGAAGAACTGGGCCAGCTTCGCCGAGTTCGCCGGGTTCGTCATGTAGGCGAGGAAGTCGGTGGCCTGCGTCTTGTGCTTGCTCGCCGTCAGGACGCCCACGCCCGCCTGGCCGATGACGGAGTACTTGCCGGCCGGGCCCGTCGGCAGGGGGTACAGCGCGTACTTGAACTTGTCGGTGAGCAGCGAGGCGCGGGAGACCTGGGCGACGGTGAAGGCGGCGTCACCGGCGAAGAAGTCGGCCGTCGTACCGGGGCCCGGCATGGCCTTCGTCTTGAACGCGGCGTCGTGCAGGAAGGTGAAGGCCTGCTGCATCTCGGGGCTGGTGAAGGTGCAGGTCTTGCCGTCCGGGCTCCACGCGGCGGCGCCGAAGCCGGTCCATACCGTGGCCAGCGTGTTCCACGACTTGTAGTCGAAGTCCCGGACGACGAAACCGGCCTTGCCAGTGGTCGCGTGGACGGCCGCTCCGGCGGCGGCGACCTGGTCCCAGGTGAGGGTCTTCGGGTCGATCTTCTGCTTGGCCTTGGCCAGCAGGTCGGTGTTCACGTACAGCGCGAACGGCGAGGTCGAGAACGGGTAGGCGTACAGCGTGCCGTCCCGGCTGAACTCCTTGGTCGCGCTGGCCTCCAGGTCGTCGTACTGCCAGCCGTCGGTCGCCTTCAGCCTGTCGGTCAGGCCGACCAGGGCGTCGGAGGCGATCAGGTCCCTCGACAGGTCGCCCATCCAGGCCAGGTCGGGCGCGTTGCCGCCGGCGATCTGGGTGGTCAGGGTGGTGTTGTAGTCGTCGAAGGGCAGGCTCTCGAACGTGATCGAGGAGATCTCGGGGTGCTTGGCGCGGTAGGCGGCGGCGATCGTGTCGAACAGTTTGAGCTGGTCCTGGTTGGAGGTCCAGACGGCCATGCGCAGCTTGACGTTCGTCGCGTCCGTCGCCCCGGATCCGTCGCCGGACGCGCCGCAGGCGGCTGTCAGCGCCAGTGCCGTCGTCAGCGCGACCGCGCCGAACAGCTTTCTTGCTCTGTTCATAGGAGTGGTTCCTTCGTGCTCTCGGCGCGCTGCGCCTCGGGTTGGCTAGTAGCCGGCGATCTGCGGCCAGTGGAGTTCGATACCGGCCGCCGTCAACCTGCCCTGGAGTCGGTCGACGAGGTCCTCGTCGGTCGCGACCTGGCGTGGGCTCAGACCGAGATCGAGGCAGTACGCCACGAGCTCGCCGGCCGATTCACCGACGTTCCACTCGACCGGATGCAGCCGGTAGGCGCCGTTGGTGATGTGGGTGGTGCCGATGTTCTTGGCGGCCGGCACCAGGTTCTGGGTGGCCACCGGGATCAGCGCGCCGAGCGGTATCTCGAACGGCGCGCACTCGACGTCGATGTAGTTGTCGCCGCCGGTGGAGGGATGCAGATCGATCCGGTACATCCCCACCCCGACCGAGCCCTCGAACCGGGCCGGTCCGGCGTCCCCCCGGGCTTTGACGGAGATGTCCTGCTCGCGCACCGTGGTGAGTGCCTTGATCCGCCGGGATTCGCGGATGTACGGCGCCTGCGCGAACCCGTCGGCGGTGCCGACCAGGTCGCCGCGCAGTCGCAGTCCGGGCCAGCCCCGGCCGCCGTCGGGGCGGGGCGCTTCGGTCTGGAGCCAGTACACGTAGGCGCGGGACTGTGCCTTCGCGGCGTCCAGGTGACGCTGCCGGTCGTCGGTGTCGATGATCGAGCCGCTGACGTAGTCGAGTTGGGGCCAGTTGGCGAGCACGATGTCGCTGTCGTAGAAGCCGTCGGCGAAGTTCTGCCGGGCGGCGATCCGCCGGAACTGCCACAGGTCCCGGTCGCCGGCGTCGAAGCGGGGGTCCCCGGTGGCGTCGCCGGCCGGGTTGACGTTCATGGTTCGCTCCTCCGGCACGAGGGTCCGTGGGTTCGGCGCGACGAAGGACAGCATCGGCGCACCCCAGTACGGCAGTTCGAAGGAGCGCCAGAAGTCGTAGTCGTCCGGCCGGGCGATGGTGTGGTCGCCGGCGACATGGTCGAAGACGAAGCACCACGCGATCGACTGCACGTTGCCCGGATCGGCGGCCTCGGGGGCGCTCGGTTCACCGGTGTCGGACCGCCCCTCGGCCCCGACGACGTACTCGGTCCCGGTCAGGGGCAGCAGGTCGCCGGTCTCGGTCCCGTCGAGGACGTACTCGGCGGTGATCACCGTCTCGGCTCCGGTGCGCGGGTCCGCGACGGTGACGGTGCGGACCGTCGCGTCGCTCACCTCGGCCGCGACGGGCACCGCGGGTTGCAGGACGGTGAGCCGCCCGGTCGACCGGTACGGCGCGAGCAGGGCGGTGATCACCGCGTTCGCGACCCTCGGTTCGTGGCACAGCCTGCTCACCCGGCCGCGGCCCGGGTTGAGTTCACGGTCGGCGCGGGCGGCCGCCGTCAGCGGGTAGTGGTCGCGGTAGTAGCGGCGGATGTCCTCCCGCAACGCGCGGTAGCGCGCGGTGACGCCGAACTGCTCCACCCAGATGTGCTCGTCGGGCGGCACGGCCTGCGAGGTGAGCTGCCCGCCGAGCCAGGCGTACTCCTCGGTCAGCACCACGCGGCGACCGCGTTGCAGCAACGCCAGCGCGGCCGCGACGGAGCCGAGTCCGCCGCCGATGATCGCCACCTCGGCCGTGATCCGGTCGGTCATGACGACGTGTCCGTCCGCGCGACGATGGTGTCCCCCGGTTCGACCTCGGCGACCAGCAGCCGCTCCGTGTCCAGACCGGCCCACTCCTGCGGGTCCGTGGTGATCAGGAGTTGCAGGAGATCGAGTGCCTCGGCCGCCAACTGCTGCCTGGGGACGTGGAATCCGGCCAGGACCCGGCCGTCCACGCGATGGCCGCGCACCTCGCCGAGGGCGGCGACCGAGATCTCTTCCGGTACGGCGACTTGGGCGCCGGAGAGCGCGTGCGCAACGTCCTCGGCCAGGAACGCGTCCTCCGCGATGATCAGGGTGGCCCCGGTCGCCCGGGCCAGCCGGGGCAGGTCGGCGATCCGCTCCTCACCGACCAACAGGAAGGCCAACCGGCCGTCCGCCGAGGCGGCTTCGACGGCACCGCGCCGGTCCCGCGCGGTCGGCGTGTCACGGCCGCGGTGGACGTACAGCGCCTGCTGGTGTCCGTCGGCCGCGGCCTGGTCGATCAGTGCGGTGGTCGGGGTGACGTAGTCGATGGCCACGTACGGCACGGCGGCGGCGGTCTCGTCCCGGCGGCCGATCGCGACGAACGGGAACTGCTCGGCGACCAGCCGTTCCAGCTCGGAGGCGACCATCTGCTGGCCGAGCAGGACGCAGCCGTCGGTCAGCCGTAGCCGCGTCTTGCGGTGGAAGAGGCTTCGCGTGCCGTTCTCGACCGGCGACGAGGTGAAGAACAGCAGGTCCCAGCCGATGTGTTCGGCGGCCCGCTCGATCCCGTTCAGCAGCGGACCGTAGAAGTCCATGCTCTCGGGGGACAACGCGGCCTCGTAGGTGAAGACGCCGATGATCTGGTTGTCCAGACCGGCGAGGCGGCGGGCCGCGGGGTCGGCGACGTAGGTGAGTTGCTCAATGGCCGCCTTGACCCGCGCCCGGGTGGCTTCGGGGACCCGCACGTTCGAGCCGTCGCGGTCGTTCAGCACCACCGACACGGTGGTCTGGCTGACGCCCGCCAGCTCGGCGATCTCGCGTTGGGTGACGCGGCGAGGTCTCGGCGACATCGATCCTCCATCTTGATAATGCCTATCTTCACTTGCAGGTGATGACCGTAACTCACGGATGACCGCCTGGACAAGAACCCGTTGACATCAACGTAGTGGCCTGGAAACGTACCGTTCACGGACTTGAAGATAGGCATTATCAAGGCGCGTCACCGAGCGCCGGACAGGAGCAGACGTTGACCTCCGAGGCCTTCTCCAGACCCACCCTCGATCGCCGGCGCTTCCTCGGCGCGGCCCTCGCCGCCGGCGTCGTACTCGTCGCCGAGTCGACCCCGATCGCGGCATACGCGGCGGCCGGCGACGTCACCCTGACCGCCGGTGGCATCAGCCTGCTGGCCAGCCCGGGCGGCCGGCTCGCCATCCGTGACGCCGCCGGAGTCACACGCTCGGCCGGCTCGAAATTCCAGGTCAAGGACAGTGCCACCGGCATCCACCTGTCCACCGGCGGCACCCCGGCCCTGAGCGCGCTGCCGGACGGGACACCGGCGATCCGCATGGACTACACGTTCGACGTCGCCGCCGCCTCGACCACCGTCACCGGCTGGTTCAGCGTCGGCACCTCCCACGCCGTGCTCGAGTGGCACATCACCGGAGCGGCCACCCTGGTCCCCGACGGCTTCCTGTTCAGCCGGGCGATCCAGGCACCGACCGCGCCCGACGACTACATCGCGATCACCGAATGGGTCCGCGACGCGGGCGGAGGCATCCCGTACGAGGACACCCTCGGCGTCGCGCACACCTCCACCTGGGGAACCGCTCTGCACGGCCTGTTCCTGCTGGACCGCTCCCGCCAGGCCTGGACGAACGCGACCTGGGTGCACGCGCCGGGCGTGGCCGACCCGGCCGGCGGCTGGACCAGCCGGGCCGACTTCTTCTTCTCCGAGACCCACCCGTCGGCCACCGCCACCATCGGCCGGGGCCGTGCCCTCGGCCTCGAACTCACCACCGACCGCGACTTCAACCTGTACGAGTCGCCCGGCGACCAGATGCAGCTCACCGCCCTCGTCGCCAACGGCGGCGCGGCAGCCGCCTCCGTCGACCTGGAACTGTGGGTGCGCGGCTTCGACGGCACACTGCTGGCCTCCACGACCACGACCGGCAGCGTCGCCGCGGCCGGCACCTGGCAGCACACCTTCACCCTGACCGCGCCCGCCGGCGGAATCGCACTGGCCGAAGTGGTGGCCAGATCGGGCGACGACGAGGCGTTCGCCCGGACCAATCTCGCGGTACTCCCGGCGTACGACTACCAGGCCGGCGCGGACAGCATGTTCGGCATCGCCAACTACCCGTGGCTCCAACGGCCCAGCGCGGACGCCCTGTTGGACCTGTGGCAGAAGGTCGGCATCAACCTGGTCCGGATCGCCTACGACGGTGGCCCCGGGCTGCCGCCCGCCTCCTTCGACGCGCGCGGCATGCGGCACAACATCGAACTCCAGCCGTCGCTGACCGCGACCGACATCGAGGCGACCACCTGGGCCGCGGACAATCTGGCGGTGGCGGTCGGCGCCGGCTACTTCGAGGTCGGCAACGAGCTGAACAGACCGTTCAACAGCGGCGACGCCGCGCAGGCGTACCTGAACACGGCGCTACGGCCGGTCTTCGACCGACGCGCGGCCACGGGCGACACCGTCAAGCTGATGAACAACGGACTGGCCGGCATGGACAAGCCGTGGGTGGAGAACTTCATCGCGGCGGGCGGCTGGGACCTGATCGACGCCTTCGCCTACCACCCGGGACGCGGCAACTTCACCCCGGACTACATACCGCCGGGCGACGACTGGAACACCGACGGCGACGGCACCTACTGGAACTTCTACGGTGGCCTCCGTCAACTGAAGGCGCTGATGGCGGAGCACGGTGAGAAGGAGATCTGGCTGACCGAGGCCTACGCGCCGACCAAGCCCAACAGCTGGTGGCACGACACCTACCGGCACGCCGCGGAGAACGTGCTGCTCACCTTGGCGCTGGCGAAGGCCGAGGGGGTCCGGTGCGTGTGCTGGTACCAGTTCCACGACAGTGTGCTCGGCATGCCGCAGGTCGCCGACCCGGACAACGTCGAGTACCACTACGGCCTGATGAACCGCGACCTCAGCCCGAAGCCGTCGCTTCTGGCGTACGCGACAGCGGCCCGCACGCTCGACCAGGCCACCTTCCGGGGCCGGTTGACCTTCGCCGACCCGCAGACGTCCGGCCTGTGGTTCGACACCCCCGACGGTCCCGCGGTCGTGCTGTGGAACCGGGCCGACGGCTACCTGCTGAACACCGCAGGGCAGCGCACCGACTGGCACTTCCCCGCCCCCGAGGTGTGGGTCGACCCCTGGCCGACCAAGACCACGGTCACCGTCGCCGCCACGACCTCCGTACGGCAGGTGGACGCGGTCGGGCAGATCCGCCAACTCCCGGTCGCGGGCGGCAGGGTGACGCTGACGCTCGACGGTGCGCCACGGATCCACTACGGCCTCGTACCGCGCACGGACAGCCAGGGCAAGCACACCCTGGCGTGCGCGCCGGTCCAGAACTGAGGCGGGCGAAGTGCCCCCGCACGACAGCGCACAAGGACAACCGGACCGAGGAGCAACGCCCATGTCCCCCACCACCGCCCCCTGGTGGCGCAGTGCCGTCATCTACCAGGTCTACATCCGCAGCTTCGCCGACGGCAACGGCGACGGCGTCGGCGACATCGCCGGCATCCGCTCCCGGCTGCCGTACCTCAAGTCCCTTGGTGTGGACGCCCTCTGGATCAACCCGTGGTACAAGTCCCCGATGGCCGACCACGGTTACGACGTGGCCGACTACCGCGAGATCGACCCGCTGTTCGGCACGGTCGCCGAGGCCGAGCAGCTCATCGAGGAAGCACACGCGCACGGGATCCGCATCGTCCCGGACCTCGTCCCGAACCACTCCTCCGACCAACACGCCTGGTTCCGGGCCGCGTTGGCGGCAGGCCCGGGCAGCCCCGAACGCGAGCGCTTCGTCTTCCGCCCCGGCCGCGGCCCCGACGGCGCCCTGCCGCCCAACGACTGGGACTCCCGCTTCGGCGGCTCCGCCTGGACCCGGGTGGCCGACGGCGAGTGGTACCTGCACCTCTTCACCCCTCAGCAGCCGGACCTCAACTGGCAACACCCGGACGTGCACGCGGAGTTCGAGTCCGTCCTGCGGTTCTGGTTCGAGCGCGGCGTGGACGGCTTCCGTATCGATGTGGCCCACGGTCTCGTCAAGGACCCCGAACTGCCGGACCTGGCAGGCCACGACGGCGGCGCGCACCCCTTCTGGGACCGCGACGAGGTCCACGACATCTACCGCGCCTGGCGCAAGGTGGCCGACGAGTACCCCGGCGACCGCGCCTTCGTCGCCGAGGCATGGACGGACACCCCCGAGCGGCTCGCCGCCTACCTCCGCCCGGACGTCCTGCACACCGCCTTCAACTTCGACTACCTCATGGCCAGTTGGGACGCGAAGGACCTGCGCGCCGTCATCGACGACACCGTCGCGATGCTCGGCACGGTCGGCGCCCCGGCCACCTGGGTCATGTCCAACCACGACGTCATGCGCCACGCCAGCCGCTTCGGCCGCGAGGCCGCCAGGAAGTGGGTGGCCAACGAGTCCTACGTCCCCGCCGGCCCCGCCGACCTCGAACTGGGCACCCGGCGTGCCCGCGCCGCCGCCCTGCTCACGCTCGCCCTCCCCGGCGGCGTCTACGTCTACCAGGGCGAGGAACTCGGCCTGCCCGAGGTGGAGGACCTGCCCGAGGCCGCCCTCCAGGACCCCGTCTGGGAACGCTCCGGACACACCGACCGAGGCCGCGACGGCTGCCGGGTGCCGATCCCCTGGTCGGGGTGGACCACGCCGTACGGCTTCAGCCCCGAGGCACCCGAGGGCGCCACCGCCATGCCCTGGCTGCCGCAGCCCGCCGACTGGTCGCCGTACACGGTGGAGGCGCAGACCGGCGACGCGACCTCGATGCTGGAGCTCTACCGCGCCGCCCTCCTGCTGCGCCGCGAGCACCCCGCCCTCGGTGACGGCGGCCTGACCTGGCTGGACGCCCCCGCCGGCGTCCTCGCCCTCCGCCGCGAACCCGGCTTCGTCTGCGTGGTCAACCTCTCGGCCGAGCCGTACGAGTTGCCCGCACACACCTCGGTCCTGCTGACCAGCGGCCCCGTCGAGAACAACCGTCTGGCCCCGGACCGGGCAGCGTGGCTCGCGGTGTAGCGAGCCACACCCACGAGTCCCCAGGGCCTGTCCGGTCCCACTCCCCGCTGACCGGACGGGCCCTGGCCTCCTACACCTCCTACACCTCCCCGAAGTAGTGCCCCGTCTCCAGGTCGGCGATCAAGCCCACCTCCACCGGCTCCCATCCGGTCTGCTTGCGCGTCAGCGTGCTCGACGCCGGGCAGTCCAGGGAGGCGACGAGGCCGAGGAAGCCGAAGTGGTCGACCGCCTGCTCGGGCGGCACGCTTCCGGTCGGGACGCCGAGACGGCCGGCAATGACCTCCGCGATCTCGCGCAGCGGCAGCGCCTCGTCGCCGACCGCGTGGTACTGCGCGCCCGCCGGGGCCGACTCCAGGGCCCACCGGTACAGCCGGGCCGCGTCGAGCCGGTGCACGGCGGGCCAGCGGGCGGAGCCGTCGCCGACGTACGCCGACAGGCCCTTCTCGCGGGCTACGGCGATGAGTTGGGGGACGAAGCCCTGGTCGCCGGTGCCGTGCACGGACCGGGGCAGCCGGATGACCGACGACCGCACCCCGCGCTCCGCCAGCGCGACCGCCGCGATCTCGGACGGCTGCCGGATCGCCGCGAACGACCCGGGTTCGACGCTGTCCTCCTCCGTCGCCACCCTCCCGTCGCCGAGCCCGGGCGTGCCCGAGGTGACCACGAACGGCTTGTCGGTGCCCGCGAGTTGCTCACCGATCGTCTCGATGGCGCGCAGATCGGTGGCGCAGTTGGCGGCGAAGTCCGTGAAGTCGTGGATGAACGCCAGATGGCAGACCCCGTCCGCCGCGGCGGCGCCGTCACGCAGGCTGTCGAGGTCGTCGAGCGAGCCCCGCCGCACGGCGGCGCCCACCGCCGTCAACGCCTCCGCGGACGCGTCCGACCGGGCCAGTCCGGTGACCGTGTGCCCGGCGTCGAGGAGTTCACGGACCACGGCGGAACCGATGAACCCGGTGGCGCCGGTGACGAAAACACGCATGGTGCGTTCCTTCGATGAGGTGGGGTGAGCTTGCGCTGCGATGTGTGGCGCTGTGCTGTACTTCGCTGTGTTTCCATCGTGGGCGGGGCACGGGTTCCGGGTCCAAAGCCTGTTTCGCATGAGGCAATACGGATCAAGCATCACAGCAGCTCACATGCCATTTTGGCCGGAGTCCCCACCGTCCCACGCCGTACACTTCAGGTATGACGGACCTGCCTCCCGCGCCCGATCTCGAACTGCGTCTTGTGCGGTACTTCATCGCCGTCGCCGAGCAGCGTCACTTCGGCCGTGCCGCCGAGGCGCTGCACATCACCCAGCCGTCCCTGAGTCGCCAAGTCCGGCGGCTGGAGGAGCAGTTGGGTGCCCGGCTGCTGGACCGTACGCCGCAGGGCACCCGGCTCACGGAGGCCGGGGAGGTGTTTCTGCCGCGCGCCAAGGCGCTGTTGCGCTCCACCGCCCAGGCCGCCGCCGAGACCCGGGCCGCCGCGGAACCCAGCCGCCTCACCGTCGGATACATGGCGAACCTGTACGTCACCCCGGCGGTGCGCGAGGTGCGGCGCCGGCATCCGGACGCCGATGTGCACGTCGTACATCTGGCCTACGACGATGTGCGCGCGGCCCTGTTCGAGCGGCGGGTGGACGCGGTGGTGGCCCGACTGCCCTTCCCCACCGACCAGTTGGACGTCACGGTCCTCTACGACGAGCCGCGCGTCCTGCTCGTACCGCTGGACCATCGTCTGGCCGGCAAGGAGTCCGTCACCCTGGACGACATCGCGGACGAGCCGCTTCCCCGGATGCCCGGCGCGGACCCGGCGTGGAGCGCGTTCTGGCGCATCGACCCGAGGCCCGACGGCCGTCCGGCACCCGGGGGTCCGGTCATCCGGGCCCTGGAGGACAAGTTCGAGTTCGTCGCGGACGGACAGGCGGTGGCCATCGCGGCCGGTCTGCGGCCCGGCCAGACGATCCGCCCCGACATCATGGCGATCCCCCTCCACGGCGTCGAACCGAGCCACGTCGCCCTCGCGACCCGCGCCGGCGAGCACAACCGACTGCTGACCGCGTTCCGGAAGGCGGCCCACGCACTCCTCAGGGCTCCGGCGGAGCAGGCGGAGTAACTCCCCCGCGGTTCGACGGAGGCCCCACCGGTCACCTGCCCGGTGGGGCCTTCCGTTCCGGAGCGGGTGCCCGGGTCAGCGACCCGCCCTGGAGCGGTTGCGCCGGTACAGGGCTGCGCCGCCCAGGAGGAGGGCCGCGCTCGTGACGGCGGCCGGGACTGTGTTGTCAGCGCCTGTGTGGGCGAGCGACGCCTGGGCGGCGGGTTGGGTGGGGTGCCCCTCCACCTCCGTCACCGGTCGTGGCCCCGGGTGCGGCTTCGACGGCGTGGGCGGCGCCGGGGT
>NZ_JBLTJC010000024.1:0-56860 GCF_048158785.1 Streptomyces colwelliae
GTCAGAGGTGTATAAGAGAGAGGTACTGGGGGCGGCCGATGCCGACCTCGCCGAGGTAGTCCCAGCCGGTCCAGGTGAAGTCGCCGATGACATGGCCGAGTTGTTCGACCAGACGCCAGTTGCCGTCGATGCGGGTGGAGAAGGTCTCGGTGCCGAGGATGACGCGGTTGGGGAACAGGTCGCGGTCCAGCGTGTAGCGGGCCTCGGCGTAGTTCATGCCGGCGACGTCGAGCACGGCGAAGGACTCGGCTGTCTTCTCGGTGACGAGGGCGGAGGCGCTGATCGCGTTCATCATGTCGCCCGCGTCGGCCATGAGGGTGTTGATGCCCTTGTCCTCGCTCTCGGTCGGATCGGCCGCCTTCTCCTGTGACTGCTGCCGCAGCTTGCCCAGTTCGGACATGACGGCGAGCATGCCGTTCACCGCGTTGGTGACATAGCGCGTGCCGTCCAACGAGCGCACTTTCTCCGCGAGTTCGCGGCCCCGCGCGGCGCCGGAGGGGGTACCGGTCTCGGGGATCTCGTTGCCGATCGAGTACATGATGACGCTGGGGTGGTTGAAGTCCTTGGCGACCATCGCCTCGATGTCGCGCTCCCACCACTCGGGGAAGTCGAGGCTGTAGTCGAACTCGCTCTTGCCCGACGTCCACACGTCGAAGGCCTCGTCCACGACGAGCATCCCGAGGCGGTCGCACGCGTCCAACATCGCCTTGCTCATGGGGTGATGGGACATACGGAGCGCGTTGAACCCCGCGTCCTTGAGGAGTTGGACCCGCCGTTCCTCGGCGCGGGCGAAGGTCGCCGCGCCCAGAACTCCGTTGTCGTGGTGGACACATGCGCCGCGCAGCTTGACCGTCTCGCCGTTGATCCGCAGCCCGTGCCGGGGGTCGAGGCGCAGCGACCGGACACCGAAGACGACGGTCTCGGCGTCGAGGTCCTTCAGGGTCACGGTGGCGGTGTACAGGGCGGGTGTGCCCGTGCTCCACAGCAACGGGGCGTAGACATACAGGCGTTGGCGTACGACCGCGGGCTCGCCCGGCAGCACCGTCGCCTTCGAGACGTCGCTCGCGACGACACTCCCGTCGGCATCGCGGACCTCGGTGACGACGTCGACCGTACGGATCGCGATCGAGTCGTTCTCGACCCTCGTCGCGACCTCGACCACTGCCCGTTCCGCGTCGACGTCCGGGGTGGTGACACGGACCCCGTCGGGCGCGATCCGGACCACGTCGCCGACGAGCATCCAGGTGTCGCGATAGATGCCCGCACCGGTGTACCAGCGTGAGTCACGATGGGCGCGGGCCTCCACGCGGATCTCGTTGTCGCCGTCGTCGCCGTACCGCAGGAAACGGTCGGCGTCGATGTGGAAGTGCGAGTAACCGAAGGGGCGTTGGCCGGCGTAGTCCCCGTTGATGTACACGACGGCATCGCGATAGACGCCCTCGAACTCGAAGAGGATCCGCTTGCCCCGGTGCTCCTCGGGAACAGCGAACGTCTTGCGGTACTCGTAGGTCCCGCCCGGGAAGTACGCCCCGGCGCCGCCCTCCATCGTGGCCTCGCCGTCCGGCGCCGTGCGCTCCTGCCCGATCATCGCGTCGTGCGGCAGTGTCACCGGCCTGAACGGCACCTTCGTACCGGACAGTTCGGCGAAGGGATTGACCTTGGGGCGGGTCTGCCAGCCGTCGTTGAAGGATGTGCGCAGCATGAGGGCTCCGTGAGGTGAGGGGCGGTGACCGGTTCCGGGGGAGTGAAGCTCAGGACTCGCCGGGTGCCGTCGAGGCCGGTCCGGCCACCCGCGCACGCAGCCAGGCACGGCCGCGCTCCAGCAGCGCCCGGGCGACACGTGTGCCGGGAGCCCAGGTCTCGAAGCCGTGCGGAGCACCGGGCACGAGGTCGAACGCGCAGTCCACGCCCGCGTCGCGCAGACGGTCGGCATAGGTGCGGCACTCGTCGGCGAACAGGTCGATGTCGCCGACGCCGATCCAGGCCGGTGGCAGCCCGCTCAGGTCGGCGCGCCGGGCCGCGACCGCGTGGTCGGGGACGCGGGAGGCGCCGGGCCCGGTACCGAGATAAGCGGCCCAACCGGTCCGGTTCGCCGAGTTGTGCCACACCCGGTGCCGCACGTCGTCCAGTTCGCGCCGCGCGGCGGTGCGGTCGTCGAGCATGGGGGAGAACAGCCACTGCCCGACCGGCCGGACCCCACCGGCGTCGTACAACCGCTGTGCCAGACACGCGGCCAGACCCGCGCCCGCGCTGGCACCCCCGACGGCGATGCGCGCCGGGTCGATCCCGAGGGATCCGGCCGACTCCCGCGCCCATCGCCACGCTGCGGAGACGTCGTCGAGCGCGGCCGGGAAGGGGTGTTCGGGGGCGAGGCGGTAGTTCGTCGAGACGACGACGAGGCCCGACTCGCGGGCCGTCAGGGCGCAGAACGCGTTGTCCTGGACGACGTCGCCGATGACGTACCCGCCGCCGTGCACCCACAGCAGCGCCGCGCCCGAGCCGCCACCGGCGGGCGTGTACACGCGCAGGCCCCGGCCCTCGTCGAGGACACGGACGTCGACGCCCTCGACCGGGTCGCCCGGCCCGTGCCGAACGACCAGGGCGCGCACCACGCGCCGTCCCCACGTCCGGCGGACCGGCAGCCGCGGCATCCGCGCGACGGCGCGCCGCAGTTCCGGGTCGACCGCGTCGAGCTTCATGGGCGCCTCTCCTCGCATCAGGTCCCCAGTACGCATCCCGCAGCTGGTAAAACGTATTACCACCTGTCTGCGGTACGGTATCCAGCGCATCCCGCACCGCACAAGCCCCAGATCAGACCGCACGCAGGAGACCCGGCCGCCGGGCCCCCGTTTCCGAGGAGCGAGAGAGTGAGCAGGTCCACGCGCGCGACAGCCAAGGACGTCGCCCGGGTCAGCGGGGTCTCACAGACCACGGTGAGCTTCGTTCTCAACGGGGCGGCCGGGCACGTCTCCGAGGAGACACGGGAACGGGTACGGCAGGCCGCGCGCGAACTCGGCTACGTCCCGAACGGCTCGGCGCAGGCGCTGCGCAAAGGGGCGTCCCGCATCGTCCTGCTCAACATCGAGGGCGTGCCCACCGGCAGCAGCCTCGGCAGCTACATCCGGGGCCTCGACGCCGAACTCGCCGCGCACCAGCACGTGTTGCTGGTGCTGCACGGCCATCTCTCCTCGCAGGCCCTCTCCGACGTGGCGCAGGCCGTCTCCGCCCGGGCGGTGATCGACCTGGGTGACGCGGGCAGAGCGGACGAGATCGTCACCGACGCCGAGACGTCCCTCGACGCGTTCTCCGCGCAGGCCGACGTCCCGGTCCGGTACCTGGTCGACCGAGGCCACCGGTATCTCGCCACCGTCATGCCGGACACCCCGGAACTCCAGGCTCTGTCCGGTCTGCGAGGGCGGCTCATCCGGCAGGCCACGCACGCAGCGGGCCTGCCGGCCTGCCCGGCGCTCGTCCTGCCCGGCGATGTCGACACGGCCGAGGAACGGCTCCGGGCCTTCCGCACCGACCACCCGGACGTCACGGCCGTCCTCGCCTACAACGACGACCTCGCGCTCGTCACGCTCGCCGCGATGAGGCGCCTCGGGCTGCGCGCACCGCAGGACCTCGCCGTCGTCGGGTTCGACGACACCCCGCACGGAGCGCTGTTCTCGCCCGCCCTGACCACCGTGCACATCGAGGCGGAGGCCATCGGCCGCAGCGCCGCACGCACCGCGCTGGGCCTGCCGGCGGCGGACGCCGCGTCGCGACCGGCCCGGGTGATTGTCCGCGAGTCCGCCTAGACGTCCTCGTCCAGATGCCGGCGCAGTTCCGCCGTGACGGCCGGGATCTCGCGGTGGAACGCCGCCTGGTCCAGGCCGTGGTCCGCGACCACCGCGAGCAGTGCCCGTTCTCCTACGGCCGTCACGATCACGTGGCCCGTGCTGCAGCGCGCGCTGATCTCGCGGAGGTGGCCGGTGCCGCCCTGATCGGCGAGGCGGTGGCCCAGAGCGAGGGTCGCCGCCGCCACCGCGGCCATGGACTCGGGGTGGGTCTTGGCCGTGTCGCTCGCCACGACGAGCCCGTCGCTGGTGGCCAGCGTGGTCTCGGTGACTCCCATCACGCTGTCCCGCAGGGCGATGAGGAGGTCGGTCACGGGGTCGCTCATTGGAATCCTTTCGTTGATGCCCGCGGCTTTGGCCGGGGTCGGAAACAGTGCCCCTGTGGTGCAGGGCAAGGAGCTGGGAATCGTCTCCAGGGTGGATCCCAGTGCCGTGACCGGCAGGTTTGATGTTGGCGTGGAGGTCTCACTAGTTTGTGCGGGTGACCATGAATCACGTGAAGCGGGCGTTCAAGTACCGCTTCTATCCCACCGAGGCGCAGGCAACCGAGTTGTCGCGCACGTTCGGGTGCGTGCGGAAGGTCTACAACTTGGCGCTCGCTGCCCGGAGTGAGGCGTGGACGCTGAGGCAGGAACAGGTCACCTACAACCAGACCTCGGCCATGCTGACTGGATGGAAGAGGACCGAGGAGCTCGCCTTCCTGCGTGAGGTGTCGTCCGTTCCGCTTCAGCAGACACTGCGGCATGTGCAGACGGCGTTCACCCACTTCTTCGCTAAGCGGGCCAAGTACCCGCGCTTCAAGACGCGGAAGAAGTCCCGGAAGTCCGCCGAATACAGCCGCAGCGGTTTTCGCTTCCGGGACGGACGGCTGACGTTGGCGAAGATGACGGAGCCGCTGGACATCGTCTGGTCGCGGCCATTGCCCGAAGGAGCCCAGCCGTCGACTGTGAGCGTGTCGCAGGACGCGGCCGGTCGCTGGTTCGTCTCGATGCTGTGTGACGACCCCACCATCGGGCCGCTTCCAACTGCCGATGCGGCTGTCGGGATCGATGTCGGTCTTATCCATCTGCTGACCCTCTCCTCGGGGGAGAAGGTCGCCAACCCGCGGCACGAGCGCCGTGACCGCGGCCGTCTCGCAAGAGCTCAGCGCGAGCTGTCCCGTAAGGCCAAGGGCGAGGGAACCAACCGGGCCAAGGCACGGCGCAAGGTCGCGAAGATCCACGCCCGGATCGCCGACCGGCGCCGCGATCTGCTCCACAAGTTGACCACTCGGCTCGTGCGTGAGAACCAAACGCTCGTGATCGAGGACCTGACCGTGCGCAACTTGGTCAAAAACCACATGCTCGCCCGGGCCATTTCCGACGCGAGCTGGAGCGAGTTCCGCTCCATGCTGGAGTACAAGGCCGCCTGGTACGGGCGCGAGGTCATCGTGGTAGACCGGTTCTTCCCCTCTTCCAAACTGTGCTCGAACTGCGGCAGTCTGCGACAGGAGATGCCGCTCAGCGTCCGTACCTGGACGTGCGACTGCGGGACGACTCATGACCGTGACGTGAACGCGGCACGGAACCTTTTGGCCGCCGGGCTGGCGGTGTCTGTCTGTGGAGCCGGTGTAAGACCTCAACGGAGTTCTCCGGGCGGGCAGTCGGCGACGAAGCAGAAAACCCCACGGCGCGAGCCGTAGGACCCCCTCGTTCAAGAGGGGGTGGCAGTCAAGGCGTCTTCTTCCTGTTGCGTGTGATGGCGGTGGGACAACGAGGTAGGAGGGGAATCCGGTGGGGACGCGGCCGGGGGCCCGGCGGTTCAGTCGTGAGGTCGGCGGGCCGCTGCGGAGTTCCGGCCGGGGAGCCGACGCGGGAGCGACGCGGAGTCGAGTGCGGAGGGCGGCGCCATGGCGGAGGGAGGCGCCGCGGACGGTGCGATGCGCGCCGCGGTGCTGGGTCGGCCGTTCGCCGAGGGTGTGTGCGGGCGGACGAGACCGCGGTCCAGCAGGTGTCGTAGGTCGATCATGACGGCGAAGAGACCCCGGCCGAGGGCGAAGGCGATGTCCCTCGCCGTCCTGCGTCCGTCCGCGGCGGCCAGGACGGCTCGGTGCCGGGCCGGGAGCCTGTCGGCGGGTTCGGGGAGGTGCGCGGTGGACGCCGGCTGCATACGGGTGCGGGCGAGGGCGGCGACCGAACCGGGCTCCCCGGCAAGGAAGTTGATACGTCGGGACACCTCGCCGAGGAGTCGCTCGGGGGTGACTCCGGCGTTGCGGTACAACGTCGGTACGGGGCCGGTGACTTCCCAGCTGTCGGGTACGGCGAGGGAGAGCGCGAAGGCGGCGTCGAAGAGCGCGCCGAGGCTGATGACCTCCAACTCGGCGGCGCCCACGAGTCCGCGGTCCACGAGTTCGGCGGCGAGGTGTTCGTGGGTGGTGTCGGAGGCGCGGACCGCCGACCATGTCTGCTCACCGATCCGGCCCGACCTGAGCAGCAGCCCCTCGATGCCCGGTGCGCCGGGGGTCTCCATGGCCACCACGAGACCGTCGCGCACATGGATGGAGCCGCCGGGGGTGCCGGTCACGACCACGGTGCAGGAACGGTGTCGGGTCCGGAGTGCCGCCAACAGGGCGGGAACATTGCGGGAGTCGGGGAGCGGTTCCTCGGTGCCTTCCGTCATGCCAGCAACTCGTCGGCGTGCAGCCTCAGTTCGCGCAGCGCCGAGCTGAGGTTCGTGCGGTCGCGGTCGACGGTCGCGCACAGCAGCAAGGGGTCGCCCTGCCGCGGGAGTTGGATCGTTACGAGATGCCGGGTGGAGGTCGTCACGATGACGCTCTCCAACTCCCCTGACGCGCCTGCCCGAACGAGGCGGGTGCGGGCCAGTTCCGCTATTTCGCAGGAGTCCTGACTGGCACTTGTATCACCCGATTCCGCATAGGAGAGGCCGGTGACGGCATCGAGTACCGCGGCTCCGCTGATGCCGGGTGTGCTCAGGGCGCGGCCCAGCGCGGCGTCGAGCGATGACAAAGGTCCCCCCTTCAGTCACTCCGGCGAGCAGACTACTTTGTTTGCCAACTATCGCAACTCTGACCAAAGATGGTGTTGTCTGTTACCCGCACGGTTCGCATTGAGACCGTTTTCGTGGCGAGATACTGATTCTTGCCGGGGTGAGGGGAACGAGGCACCACGTGAACATTGAGGCGACACTCAAGGAAGCGATGACTATCGACGGGGCTCTGGGGGTGTCCCTGGTCGACTACGAGAGCGGCATGACGCTGGGGGCGCTGGGTGGCGGCCCGCATCTGGACCTGGAGGTCGCGGGGGCGGGCAACACCGAGGTGGTGCGGGCCAAGCAGCGCACGCTGAAGTCCATCAACGTGGACGACCGTATCGAGGACATCCTGATCACCCTCGGCCGGCAGTACCACCTGATCAGGCCGCTGGCGAGCTCACGCGGCTCGCTCTTCCTGTATCTGGCGCTGGACCGGGAGCGCAGCAATCTGGCGCTGGCGAGGCATAACCTCAAGCGGCTCGAGTCCACCCTGGAGGTATAAACACGGCAGGGCATATGACAATTGAGTAGTCGTGGTGTCGGCCAGGTCTCGGTGGGGCAATATGTGCCGAGACCGGCCGGGTCCTTCAGGCGCCGTATTCCGGGACATCGCGTGGGAGTTGAAGCGGCTTAATTGTCTAGTCCACTCATGTCCAGTCCCTTATCGAGCTCGTGCTCGGCCGAGCCGTTTTTCCGTATCGCCGGGCGGACCGGCAGAAGTACCGCGGACGGGTGTCCGGGGTCGTGGAACACCTCCTGGTTCCCGGCGCGGAGAGTCGTGGCCGTCGCCCTGGGTTCGCCGGTGCCCGGATTGCGGTTGTAGCGGGGGAAAGCGCCGCTGGATACCTGGACCCGGATGCGGTGACCGCGCCGGAAGCGGTGGGCCGTCGGCCACAGCCGTACCGTCGCGCGGGAGATCCGGTCGGCGTCGGCCAGACCGGCCAGGCCGTCGCACACGTTCGTCGAGCGGCCCCCGGCGTCGACGTCGCACAGCCGGACGAACACATCCGCGAAAGGCAGGCTGGAGCGGAACCAGATCTCGGCGCCGACCTCACCGATCACCTCGACATCCGTGTCCAGTACGGGAGTTGTGTAGGTCAGCACGTCCGGCCGGGCTTCGAGTCCGGTGTTGTCGACGGGGCCGCCCTTCACGCCGAGGGCCAGGCGCACCCCGCCGACGGCCGGAGTCGGGTCCGCCGGGTCGTAGCGGTAGCCGTCTGGCGCGGATTCGTCCGCCGGGTCGGTGGACAGGGTGCCGCCAGGGTGGAGGTGGAAGCGCCGCTGTGTGTACCCCGGGGGCGGCCAGGAGGGGAAGTCGCGCCAGGTCTCCTCGCCCATGACGAACAGGCGGACCGGGGCGCGCTCCGCCGGCTGCTCGTCGCGGGCGTGGGCGAGGCCGAAACCGAGGGCCTCGGCGACCGCCGTGACGCCCACACCCCGGGAGGTGTGCGTCCACGGGCCGACCGTGAGCCGGGCCTGCCGACCGGCCGCCTGGAGGGCCTGGTGGTCGCGGAGCTGGCCGGGCAGGAAGATGTCGTACCAGCCGCCGACCGAGCTCACCGGTACGGCGATGTCGGCCACCCGGTGACTGTGGTCGAGCGCTGCCCAGCGCGGCGTGCCGGCGTCGTGGGCGAGGACGTCCTGGATGTAGCCGGACCGCTGTCCCATGGCGGCGACATCGGCCTCGCCCAGGGGCAGCGTCGACATGGCGCGGCGCACCCGCTTCGCCCCCAGGAGTTGGCGCGGTACCGCCCACCGGCGTTCCTGTCCGGCGACCATGACGCCCCAGCCGAACGGTGTCTCCAGGGAGAACCCGTCCTCGCGGAGGAACTCCAGACTGAGCGCCGATTCCGACACCGCCGGGATCATCGCCCTGACCTGCGGCGGCAGTTGGTCGGCGATGGCCCACTGGACGAAGCCGAGGTAGCTCATGCCGTACAGCACCATCGACTCGCCGAACCAGGGCTGCCCGATCACCCAGTCCACGGTGTCGAGCCCGTCCTCGCGCTCGTGCCGCATGGGATCGAAGGTGCCGCCGGAGCCGAACGTCCCGCGCGTGCTCTGGATCAGCACCTGGAATCCGCGCTCGGCCAGCGGCCGGACCATCGGACCCGCGGCCATGCCCGCCCTGCCGTAGGGGATCCGCAGCAGCGCGGTCGGCAGGCCGTCGCCACCGGACCTCGGCCTCCAGCGGTCGGCCAGCAGGACGGTCCCGTCCCGCATCGGCACCCGTAGATCGTGGTCGACGGTCACATCGCGGGTGAGAGGCGGAGGAAGACGCAGCAGACGCTGAGTGAGGTGGCTGCCCAGGTTCATCGGTGCTCCTCCGTCAACTCCGGTGCGGGAGGCCGATGTTACGGCGGATCAGATCAATCCGGCCCGTATGGCGTAGGAGACGGCATGGGTGCGGTTGCGTGCCCGCAGGCGCTTCATCGCGCCGTAGAGGATGTAGCGCACCGTGCGCTCGGAGTAGGAGAGTTCCGTCGCGATCTCGTCGCACTGTCTTCCCTCGGCGATCAGGCGTAGTACGGCCACTTCGCGCGTGCTCAGGGGAGCCCGGTGCCGGGAGGGGGCGACGGTGTGTGTGGCATGTGCTGCGTTTCCGTCCTCGCCCGCCACGGCGCGCACCGTGCGGACGAAGACGTCCGGGCTACAGAAGTCCCACCACACCACGGCGCGGACGCCCCGGTGCCGGGCCAGCGACACGTCGGCCTGCCAGCGATCGCTGACGACCACGAGGAAGCGTGCGCCCGGGTGGTCGCACAGGCTGGGGAGCAGGTCCAGGACGGAGGCGTCCGCCACGTCCACGGCGACCACGATCGCGTCGGCCTCCCGGATCCTGTCCCGCGGCACCTCGCGCAGCCGCGGCTCCATGGCGACGAAGCCGGCCAGCCCGGCGCGGATCAACGGGGCGGGGGCGTGGATCGCCACGCGCAGGCTCTCGCCGAGTACTTGCTGAGGCACGCGCCCCCCAACTCGCAACTGAGGTCGTCCATGAGGTTCGGGAGGACGATGGTGTCACCGGCGGAGATCACGCAGGCGCCCCACCGGCCCGTCGCGCGCGAGGGGAGGGAAACCTGGCGCGAGTTGCCGAGGCGTCCCGGGCGTCACGACGGTCCCGGGCGGAAGATCCCCCCAACTCCCTGTACGGACCGGCAAGGTTGGCGGTTTCGCCTTTCACCGGAAACAGCGGGCGCGCGACGATGCCGGGGGAAGCGCGTTCTCGCGCCCTTCGGACACCGGTCCGCTTCGTCGTCGGCGTTCCACGCCGACGGCCGGCGCTCTCTTGGGCCGGTGCCTGTCTCTGACAACTTCTAGCAACAAAGGCGGCCGCATGATCGCGTCCATTGCCCTGTGCGTGGGGCTCGGCCTGTTCCTGCTCGGGGTCGCGCTCTTCCGGCGGAGGCACAACTCCTCGTCGGCGCGGACCCGTTCAACGGTGCTGGGCCCCAGCCGCAAGGCGCTCGAAACGGTCGCGCTGGGCCTGCGGGCCGTGGCCGCGGGGCGTCCGCAGGGCGGGCGCTCGCTGCCGGACATCCACGTCGTCGTCCACTCGGGGCAGAAACTGACCCTGCGGCTCGCCGAGGCCGACGACGACGCGCCGGCGCCCTGGACCGCGGACGTCTCCGGGAAGGAGTGGTCCGTGGACACGGCGAGGCTGCGGCGAGGAGGCGACGGGGGCGACGGGCTCACCCATCCGTACTCCCTGACCGTCACCCTCGGCCTCCACAGGGGCGAACGCATGCTGGTCGACCTCTCCCGGCTGAGCGGCCCGATCGCCCTGACCGGAGACGACAACGATGTCCTGCTCCTGGCGCAGGCCCTCATCTCCGAAGTGGTCTCGGGGCCGGTCGGGACCCTCGCCACGGTCGTCCTGGTGGGCTCGGCGGCCACTCCCTCGGTGACCGACGGGCTGGCCGCGCGATCGGCCCGCCTGCACACCGCGGCCACCCGGGGCGATGCACTGGCTGTGGGGGAGAACAAGCTGCCCGGACAGCGCGGGGGACCGTCGGCCGTGCAGACCCTGCACATGGGCAGGGACCGCGGTGCGGCGAACTCCGGGAGCCACGCCCGTCGGCTCTTCGTGGTCACCGCGGCCCAGTACCGCAACGAGCGATGGGGCGACACCCCGTTGCGCGGGACCGACGCGCTGCTGGTGCTCGGCTACATCCCGGCCCTGGAATGGAACCTTCAGGTGAAGCCCGACGGCTCCCTGCTCACCGGCCGGCTCGGTGTACCCGTCGACACGCACGCCGCCCGCCTCAACTGACCCGGCGGGCAACGCCCTTGGGCCGGCGGCCCGCAGCCCTCTCCGTCACGGCCGCCGCGCTCCGCCCGGGCCCGGCACGGGACCGCCGGCCCTGGAGGGGGTGTCGTCCGGCACCAGAACGCGGCGGGCGAGGCTGCCGTCCAGCCAGGCTGCGGCCAGTTCCACCCGGGAGCGGCACCCGGTACGGCGGAAGAGCCGGCTGAGCCGCCGCTCCACGGTCTTCTCGCTCCACGCGAGCCGTGCCGCGATCTGCCGGTTGGTCGCCCCCTCGCTGACCATCGTGGTCAGCCGGACGTCCTCCGCACCGAACTCGTCCCTGGCCGGACGCGTCCTCGGCAGTCCGAGGGTCCGCCGGCGCGTCATGTGACCGAGCGTCGTACGGGTGGCGCGCCCGATCCCCAGCGACTGCGCGATCCGGGAGGCCTCGGCCAGCCACGGTCCGGACTCGTCGCCGATCTCCATCAGGCACAGACAGCAGAGCAGGCCCAGGTAGGCGTCGCCCCGTCGGCGTACCGACCGCAGGGCCGCCAGCGCGCTGTCCGCGTCGCCGTGCACCAGTCCGCGCCCGATGAGCACCGCCTCGCGCGTCATGGGAGAACCCACCACCGCGTGCAGCGCCTCCAGTTCGTCCAGCGCCTGAGGCATGGCTTGGGGCAGGCCCGCCACCAGGGCGAAGGAGATGTACCGCAGAAGCACCTTCTCCGTGCCCGAGTGCAGCCCCTGCTCGCGAGCCCGTCGTACGTCCCTGAGGGCCGCCGCGAGCGCCTCCTCCCGCTGACCCGACCAGTACCGCACGCCCAGCCTGGCCCAGACGACCAGCGGGTGCGACACGGCCTCCGGAATCAGCTCGATCCAGAACCGGGCGAGGTCCAACTCCCCACGCGTGCAATGGATTTCGGCAGCGAGCGCCCGGGCGGGCTGTGCCGCGCCCGCCGTCGAACCACGGGTCCGGCTGCGCGCCTCGATCCGGCGGGCGGAGACCAGAGCCCGGTCCCAGTCGCCTTCGAGGTAGTCGCGGACCATGGCGTGGTACCAGGCGGCGCTGCTGTCGCCCGCCCCGGTGTACCGGTCACCGAGCACGGTGGCCAGGGCGCCGGCCAGGTCCGCGTGGACGGCGGCGTTCCGCAGCCGGTCCAGGTCCGGTGTGCTGTCCGCGTCGGGTGGCAGGGTGCGCAGAGCGGCCGAGAGTCCGTCGTGGCTCCCCGCGGAGGCCGCCAGCAGCCGTAGTTCCGGGCCGGACGGCAGTGGCCCGGATCCCTTCCGGCGCTCGGCGGCCGACGCCCGGCGCGTCTCGCCCCGTGGCCGGGACGGCAGGGGACCGACCCCGAACGGACCGGCCAGTTCCGCGAGTTCGTCCATGGCGGGGATCGGATCCCGGACGGCGTGGAAGTGCGGCAACCGGTGTTCGTGCAGCGCCGCCAGAGCCCACACCTCGGCTACGAAGTCCAGCGAGCCCCCGTCCCGGTCCCGCGCCCCGGCCGGTGACGCGGTCAGGCGGGCGAGCAGCGGTTCGCCCAGCGCGAGCGCACCGGTGTGGTCGGCGTGACGCAGGCTCAACTCGGCCCACTCTCGCAGCACTTGGGGTGTCCGGTGGTCGTAAGACGGCAGGCGTCGCAGCGCGGACGCGTAGGCGCGGACCGATCGGGGCCAGTCCGACCTGGCGTCCGCACGGGCCGCCGCGAGCAGCACGTCCGCCGCGAGGACGTCGTCCAACTCGGCCCCGGCGGCCGCCACATGTTCGGCCAGCCGCGGACAGCAGCTGCCCGCCGTCTCCGCGCCCAGCCGATCCGTCAACGACCCGGTGATCAGGGCGTGCAGCGACGACACGTCATGGTGGGTGGGCAGGGCGCGCAGCGCCGCCGCGAGCGCCGGCACGGCGAACGCCATCCGGCCGTCCTTGCCCACGGTCAGCGTCCCGTCCCTGACCAGCGGGGTGACCGCTCGGTCGACGAGGCCGGCCCGGCGCGGGCCCCCCGGCTTCAGCCGGAGCAGATCGTCCAGCCGCACCTCGGCGTGTTCGATGCTGCGGGCCACCGCCGCCGCGGCGTCCAGACTGTCGGTGTCCGGAGGGGAATCGGGCCAGCAGAGCCGGCTCAACTCCGTTGTGTCCGTGGTGAGACGCAGTGCGCGCTCCGGTTCCGTCAGGCACACATGGCCGTCGAGTTCCAGGAGGTCGCCGTGCTCGTCCAGCGCGTCGAGCACCGACAGTACGGCCGCGGGGGTGCCCGCCATGGGGCCCAGCGCGGCCAGCACCGCCGTCACGAGGGCCGGCTCGACCGGGCGGCCGAGTCGCCGTACGACGAGGGCCTCGATGTCCGCGGGGCGCAGCGGCGGGAGTTCGAGCAGCCGGTCGGCCGCGGCCGTCAGCGGCGAGGCGCCGTCGGCGGCGGGCCGGATCGGTCGGCCGGTCATCACCACCGGTACTCCGGCCGGGCGGAAGACGCGCAGCAGCAGGCCGAGGGCGGACGCCGTCGGCGGCGGCATCCGTTCGACGTCGTCGACCACCACCGCGAAGGGGATGCGGGCCGCCGCGTCCGTGAGGATCTCACCCAAGACGGACAGCAGTGCCAACTCGCCGTCCTGGCCGGTGGATCGGAGCCGGATCCGGCGGAGGGCGCCGGCCCGGACCGGGCTGCGGCGGTCGTGGAACTTGGCGAGCACCGAATGGACGCCGTCGGCCAGCGCCTCCGCACCGGGCGCGCTCTCCCCGTCGTGACAGCGCAGCCGTAGGACGTGGGCGCCTTCCTCGGCCGCCGCTCGGCGGGCCTGTTCCACCAGGGTGGTCTTGCCCGTCCCCGGACCACCGACGACCAGGAGGGTGCGGGCCGAGGCGCCGGTGGCCAGCAGGGTCCGCGTCATGTCACGGAGTTCGCTGTCCCTGCCGACGAGAGGGTCTCCTTCCCGCACGCCCACTTCCTTCCGGGTCCGGTGTTCCGCGCGTGAACTACCAACAGGAGCACGCGAGTTGGTGGTGGTGCGTGCGGAGTCGACCGTGCGACGGAAACGGCCGCGTGAATGTGATCATAATGTGGATGCGGGGTCGGTTCCCGAACGTACGGCCGACCGGAGACGCCGGGAACACCCGGGCCCGTCACCGCCCGCCCGGCCCGGGTCGTCGAAGAGAGCGCGGTGGACCATGACCGTTCCGTCCGGCAACCCGTGGCTGGTACGCGGCGGGACGGCTGCGGGCGTGGATCCCGCGACCGACTGTCCAATCGGCCGTGAGCGGGAGCTGGACGAGAGCCACGGCCTGCTGAGGGACAGGGGAGGGCCGCGACTTGTCCTGGTCCGGGGTGAACGAGGCTCCGGGCGCACCGTGTTCATGAACGCGATCGCCCAACGACTGCGCGCGGAAGGGGAGTTGGTGCGCGCCGTGAACTGTGTTCCCGGTGACGGCGCTCGGCCCTTCCTGCTGGCGCTGCGGCTCGTCATGGTGCTGGAGGAGCGTCGGCCCGCGGAGGCGGTGCGTGCGGCCGGGCGGCGCGACGGGGCGGTGATGGCCGCACTGCTGCGCGCTGCTCTGGCGCGGGCCGCGTCCGTGGTCGTGGTGCTGGACGACCTCCAGTACGCCGACCCCGATTCGCTGGCCCTGCTCGGCGGAACCGACTTCGCACGGGTGCCGTCCGGTGTCCGGCTGCTGGCCTCGGTGGTGGGGTGCGGCGGGAGTGCGTCCGGTGCCGGGAGGGTCGTGGAAGAGAGCCGGGTCCTACGGCGGGACCGTGCCGGCGGAACCGTGGATGAGCTGGCCGCTGCCCAGGGGGCCCGCACGATCGTGCTGACCCGCCTCGGGGCCGACCGGACCGTCGCCATGGTGGCGCGGCGGTTGGGGGCGACTCCCGACACCGGTCTCGCGCGGCGCGTGCGCGCCCTCACACGCGGACTGCCCGGGGCGGTCGACGCCCTGCTCACCGAGTGGACGCGGCAAGGCGCGATCAAGGTCGCGGACGGCCACGCCTTCGTCGGGGTGCGGACGCCGACGCCGGTGCTGCCGGACGGCGACCGGTTCATGCGGGCGCTGGACGCGCTGGGCGAACCGTGCCGCACAGTGGCAGGCGCCCTCAGTGTCCTGTGGCCCCTCGGCGCACGGGCCGTAGCGCTGATCGCGGGGGCGGTCGGCCTGTCCGTCGACGAAGTCCGGGCCGCCGTGCGGGACTTGGCCGGTGCGGAGATCGTCGAGGACCTGCCCGGGACCGATGGCGGTACGGCACAGGGGTGGACGCTCGCGGTTCCGCTGGTGGCACATGCCCTCCGCGAGCGGCTCGGGCCGCTGGAGCTCAGTCGGCTGTCGGCCACCGCGACGCAGACGCTGTGGGCTGACGAGGACGCGGCGGGCAGCACGGCCGGGGCGAAACCGCCGACGACGGTTGGGCTCGACGAGGCGGACGCGGTGGCCTATAGGGCGGACCGGATCGCGGACGCGGGGACCCTGGTCGAACGGGACCGTGCGGCAAAGGAGTTGACGGCCGCGGCGGAGCGTCTGCATCCCGACGCCGAAGGCAGGGGAATGCTCCGCTGGTGCCAGGCGGCAGGCAACCTCGTCGAGCGCCCCGCCGACCGGATCCCGGCCCTTCAGCGGTACGCCGTCGCCGCCTACTTCGCGGGGGACTTCCGGGCCGCTCGGACCATCGCCGAGTCGATCCTGCGGGACCGCCCGGACATCCTCGGCCGGCTGGAACTCCAGGAGACCGCGACCCTGTTCACGGTGGCGACGGCCAACGACCTCGACTGGCGGGCACTTTCGCGACTGGCCACGGAACAGTGGTGGGACGAACTGCGGTTGCCCGTCCTGGCCGCCACCACCGGCCGGGCACTGGCCCTGTGTCTGCTGGCGAGATGGAGTGAGGCGCTCGACCTCCTGGTGCGGACGGAACCGATATGGAACACCGACGTCCGCGCCGCCGCCAACCCCGACTGCTTCCGGGCCGCGGCGGAACTGGCGCTGGGCCGGCCGGAGCGGTTCAGACGCTCACTGACCCTTCCGGAAGCGCCGCACATCGGCCCCGACCACGCGTACACACTGACCGTCGCCAAGTTCGACGAGTTGCTCAACGGCGGCGACCTGCACGCGGGCGAGGCCCTCCTGACGGCCCAGGGTCTGGCCCCCCGACTGATGCCCCGGCACAGTCAGTTCCTCCGGCACCACCTCCGGGGCGAGTGGGACGAGGCACTGGAACCGGCCCGCTGGATGCTGGCGAACAACGGGATCCACACGGCGGCGGTCGACCACTACGTGGTTCCCGCGCGGACCACGGCGATCCTTCTCGCCCGGGGTCGCGTCACGAGCGCCCGCCGCCTGATCGACAGCGTGCGGGCCGAGGGGGAGGGTCCACCCGAGTACTCACTGGACGCCGCCGAAGCGGAGTTGCTGCGGATCCTCGGCGATCCGACCGGCGCGGAGAAGACGCTGCGGCGCGGCCTGGACGCGGCGGAGGCGCACGGGCAGATCGCCGGGACCGACGAACTCTGGGCCTCCCTCGCCGAGTTGCTCGCGGAATCGGGACGCACGGCCGAGGCGCTGCCCTGCCTGGAACGCCTGGAACGGATCTCCGACCGGATGGGCACCGGAAGGACACGGCTCAGGTACCTCACGGCATCGGCCCGGGTGCTACGGCCGGACAGTCCCGTCACCGCCGGGGAGAACGCACGGGAGGCCGTGGAACTGGCACGCTCGCGCAGCCAGCCGTTCGAGACGGCGGTGGCCCTCGTCGCCTCCGTCGACGTGGGCGGCGGCCCACCCGCACTGCTGCGAGAGGCGTACGAACTCTTCGGTCGGAGCGGTGCCGTACTGGAGCGCTTCCACACCCGGGCCGCCATGCGCGAGACCGGGATCACCGTGCCCGGCCGGAAGCAAGCCACCGTCGAGAGCGAGGAGTTGCTCGCGACCCTGATCGCCGAAGGCCTGACCAACCGGCAGATCGCCACGGTGCTGCGGCTCACCGAGGACGCGGTCGCCAACCGGCTGTCCCGGCTGTTCGCACGCACCGGGCTCAGATCCCGCACCGAAGTGGTCACGGCCGTCCTCACCGGCTACGGCGCTCGCGGGCTCGGCATCGACGCGTAGCCTCCGTGTCGGAGTCCGGAGTCCGGCGCCGGTGGTGAGCTGGGACTTCGCGGGATTTTCCTTCGTCGCGGTGGGGAGGCGCGGAACGCTCTCGATCTCTGCCGACCACGATTCCGTCGCCTGCCCGCCGCCACGAGGGAGCGGCCTCCCGAACCCGGGGTGGAGCCGGCTGCACCCTCACTCCGGCTGGATGATCGACACGGTCTTGTAGCGCAGGAACTCGTCGATGCCGGCCCGGCCGCCCTCCTTGCCGTAACCGCTGAGGCCGAGACCGCCGAAGGGGGTGTGCGGGAGGTTCTGCCGGGCGCCGTTGACGTAGACGCCGCCGGCCTTCAGGCGTTCGGCCACCCGGTGGACGCGAGTGAGGTTCGTCGACTGGATGTTGGCGCCGAGCCCGTACGGCGTGCTGTTGGCGAGGGCGACCGCCTCGTCCTCGGTGGAGAACTTGAAGACCAGCAGCACGGGGCCGAAGACCTCCGTCTGCGCGATCTCGTGCTCGGGGTCCACGTCGACGATGATCGTCGGCTCGACGAAGTTCTTGTCGGCGAGGTCACCGCCGGCCCGGCTGCCGCCGATGGTGATCCGGCCGGCCTTGTCCCGCTTGGCGCGGTCGAGCATCCCGCAGACCCGCTCCACGGCCGCGGCGTTGATGAGTGGCCCGACCTTGACTCCGGGATCGAACGGATCCCCCATCCGGTAGGTCGCGGCGACCTCGGTGACCCGCTCGACCACCTCGTCGTAGATGTCTTCGTGCACGATCAGCCGGGTCGGCACCACGCAGCCCTGCCCGGCCAGGACCCCGATGCTGTCCCGTACGGCGCGGTTCGCCACCGCTTCCAGGTCACCGGCGTCCGGGAAGACGATGCTGCCCGTCTTGCCGCCCAACTCCAGTACGGCGGGCTTGAGTTGCTCGGCGCAGGCGTGCATGATCCGGCGGGCCGCGACGGGGCCGCCGGTGAAACTCACCTTCTCGACCCTGGGATGGCGCACCAGGGCCTCGCCGGCCTCCGCGCCACCGCTGAGGATGCTGCACACGCCGTCCGGTACGCCTGCCTCGCGCAGGAGTCGGGCGTAGAGGTGCGGTGCGAAGGGGGTGAACTCCGAGGGTTTCACGACCACGCAGTTCCCCGCGGCCAGCGCCGGGACGACCTTCATGCCCAGGGAGACGACCGGGCCGTTCCAGGTGACGATGATGCCGACGACGCCGTACGGCTCGGGTGTCGTGTAGGAGAAGTAGCCGCGGGTGTCGAGTGTCGAGATCAGCTCGCCGGAGAGCTTGTCGCACCAACCGGCGTAGTAGCGCGTCCAGTTGATCGAGTTGTCGACGATCCGTTCACCGAAGTGGATCGGGGTGCCGCCGTCGAGCGCCTGGAGGTCGACGAACTCCTGACGGTGTTCGCCCAGCAGCTCGGCGAACCGCATCAGGACCTCGCGCCGTGCCTCCGGCGTCCAGCGGCGCCAGGACTCCGCCTGCGCGGCGGCCAGTTCGACGGCCTCGTCGATCTCTGCGGCTCCGGCCAGCGGGATCGCCGCCTGCACCTCGCCCGTGTACGGGTTGCGATGCTCGAAGACACCGCCGGACCCGGAGTCGAGAACGTTCTGACCGTAGCGGAGTTGGACGTGCGGAGCGGTCACGGTCATGGGTCGTGTCTCCCGGTGAACTCTTGGCCGGCGGGGTCGGTGGCGCGCGGCTCAGCGGACGGCGAAGCCCGCGTCGAGGGGCAGTTGGATACCGGTGATGTAGGCGGCTTCGTCGGAGACCAGCCACGCGACGGCGTTGGCGATGTCCTCGGCCCGCAGGATGTCGATCGGGAGGGCGTTCCGCATCTGGCTGATCGGGTTCTTCTCGCCCTTGGCGGCCTGCGCGTGGAGTTCCTCCATCACCGGGTTCTGCGTCATGCCCGACAACACCCCTGTGGGATGAATGGTGTTGACCCGGATCCGCTCGCTCGCGTACTCGTTCGCGAGCACCTGCATCAGCCCGACCAGGCCCCGCTTCGCCGCCGTGTAGGCTTGGCCGCCCGCCTTGTCGTTCGCGCCGCCCTTGATCCCCGCCACCGAACTCGTGATGACGATCGACCCGCCGCGCTCCCCGGCCCGGATCGCCGGCAGCACCACCTCGATCGTGCGCCAGACGCCCGTCAGGTTCACGTCGATGACGTCGGTCCAGGTGCGGTCGCGGTCGCCACCGGGGGAGAGACGGATGATGCCGGCGTTCGCGAGCAGGACGTCGACCCGGCCGAAACGTTCCAGGCCGTGGTCCAGGACCCGGCGCAGATCGTCGTAACTGCGCACGTCGCCCTTCTCGGCGACGATCGCCCCACCCGCCTCCTCCACGGCCTTGACCGTCGCGCGGAGGTCGTCCTCGGTCGCGTTCGGATAGTCCATCGACTCGATGTCCTCGCAGATGTCGAGACCGATGACGTCCATGCCCCGGGAAGCGAGTTTCACCGCGTGCGCCCGGCCCTGACCGCGGGCGACACCGGTGATGAAGGCGACCTTCCTGCCTGACTCCATGTCAGCCCTTATCTGTAGGTGATGAGTCGAGGGGGCAGGTGGGAGTGCTCGTTGAAGGTGACGAGCGTGCTGCTCCGGCTGCCCACGACGACCTTCGTGACGCCGCTGTTGACCGCCACGCGGTTCAGCGCGGACCAC
Organism: Streptomyces colwelliae; assembly: GCF_048158785.1. NCBI lineage: Bacteria > Bacillati > Actinomycetota > Actinomycetes > Kitasatosporales > Streptomycetaceae > Streptomyces > Streptomyces colwelliae. Next base: position 19,856 of record NZ_JBLTJC010000024.1, read on the forward strand.
TGCGGCTCACCGCCGCCCAGCAGCGACGCGGCGACCCACCCGATCACTCCCGCGCTGGTGAAGACGACGGCGCTCTCGCCCGAGGCCAACTCGGCGGCCAGCGTGCGCAATGCGTTCTCGACCCGCTTCGTGAACGCGGGGAAGGGCTCCGTGTAGTCGTGGTCGTGCCGGCCCGAGGACCATCGGGGAATCGCCCGGTCGAGCGGCTCGGCGTCAGGCGTGTCCACCTTGCGACGCGCCGCGACGACGTCCTCGTGGTCGAACTCGTTCCACGCCTCGTCGACCTCCGCGGACGTCGACCACTTCGCGGCGACACGTGTGCAACGGGCGGTCTGCTGCTGTCGGTTGAGACGGCCGGTCAGAATGCGTGTCGCGGAGACACCGTGCCGGGAGAACTCCGCTCCGAGCGTCTCGGACTGGAGTCTGCCGGTGCCGGAGAGCACGTCGTGGTCCGCCGCGCCCACCGATGCCTGACCGTGCCGGACGAAGAGGATCACACCCATGGCCGCGCCCCCGTCGTGGACGTGTGGAGTCGGGCGAGTCGCAGTCCCTCGGCCTGAGTCGGCGCCTCGATGTTCCACTCGCCACAGGAACACCAGCACCGATAGCGATCGCCGTCGGGAACGACGGCCTGGCCGTCGCAGGAACCCCCGCTGTTGGCCACGCTCGCCAGGAATGCGAGCGGCTTCTCCTCCAGCGCGCTCTCATAGTCGTCGCTCATGTCTCACACCTCCTCGGCGGCCACGCGGAACACGGGCAGCAGCCAGCCGTCCGTGATGGGATGGAAGTCGACGGTCAGCGCCAACCCGATCCGTACGTCGGCCGGTTCGACCCCGACCACATTGGTGACCAGCCTCGCCCCGGGGGCGTCCGGCATCTCCACGACGGCGGGGACCAGGGTCAGATCCGGCAGCCCGGGATAGCCGTGGACCACGGCGAAGCTGTAGACGGTCGCGCGGCCGGAGAGTTGGGGCCAGTCGACCGCCGTGGACTGGCACTCCGGGCAGAACGGGGTGGGAGGAAGCCGGAAGGTTCCGCAGTCGCCGCACTGCGGTGCCACAAGCCGCCGTTGCTTCGCGGCCTGCCAGAACGGCTCGGTGACGGTGTCCGTCGCGATCCGTACGACGTCCGACGGCAATGCCGTCGCGAGGTTCGCCCCGGTCATCGGTCGCGTCCCAGGATCAGGCCGCTGACCGGCAGGCTGGCCGGACCGCCGGTGCACAGGGCGAACTCGGCGTCGGAGACCTGGTTGATCGCGGTCCCGCGCATCTGCTCGACGCCCTCGACGATCTGGGTCATCCCGATGACGTACGCCTCGGAGAGCTGCCCGCCATGAGGGTTCACCGCGATGGTTCCGGGTTTCCGGCGGGGGGAGTAGCGGATCGCGCCGCTCTCGACGAACGGGCCGCCGTCGCCCTTGTCGCAGAAGCCGTAGTCCTCCAGTTGCATGAGCACCATGGGGGTGAAGTGGTCGTAGATCAGGGCCACATCGATGTCCTGGGGCGTGATGCCCGCCTGTTTGTAGAGGCGTCCGGCGATCGGTCTGTGGCCCGAGGAGGTGAAGGTCTCGTCGGGCATGCCGTACCAGGAGAAGGCGCGGCCCCAGTCCCGGGTGCCGCCGTGGGCGACGGCCACCACGGGGACCGGCTTCTGGCGCAGGTCGCGGGCGCGGTCGGTCGGGGTGGTGATCACGGCGACCGCTCCCTCCGTCTCCAGGCAGAAGTCGTAGACGCAGAGCGGTTCGGCGATCATCCGCCCGCTGAAGTACTCCTCGCGGGTGAGGGGTGTCCGCTGGATCGCCTTGGGCCGATTGAGGGCGTTCTGCCGGGTGGAGACGGCGATCTCAGCGAACGCGTCCCGGGTGGTGCCGTACTGGTGCATGTGACGGCGGGCCAGGACGGACATCAGATGGCCGGGACCCGCCAGTCCGGAGGGCTGGAGGAAGGAGCTGACCGGGGTCACGGGCTTGGCGGCTATCACTGTGCCGAGGCGTTGCTTCTGCTGTTGCAGGGCCATGACCGTGACGACGACCGAGGCGTCGCCGGCGACGATCGCCGCGCGGGCGAGACCGATCGCGCCCGCCGAGCCGCCGCCGCCGTTCGTGAGCGACGCCGAGAAGCGCACCTCGGGGATGCCCAGAGTCTCCATGAAGTCGACGGACTCCATCTTGTCGCCGTAGCCGGCACCGGCGCCCGAGTAGTAGGCGAACCCGTCGATCTCCTTGACGGAGAGACCGGCGTCGGCGCAGGCGGCGAGGATGGCCTCGCCGGCGAGGTGCGTGATGCTCTTGCCGGCGGACTCGCCGCGCCGGTAGTAGGGCGTGGCGCCGACGCCGACGATCGCGACGTCGCGCAGGCCCGAATCCCGTGGCATCCGGCTCAGACCCCGCTCGTGGGGACCGGGGGCACCTGCGGGAAGAGTTCGAAGAACGCGCCCTGGGTGATCCGCAGCCGGGTCTCGTCCGAGACGCCGTCGAACAACGACTTCAGGGTGTCCTGCGTATGCCCGAAGGTACCTTCCATGTGCGGGTAGTCGGAGCCGAACATGACGTTCCGGTAGCCCATCGACTCGAACGCGGCGACCGCCGTCTCGTCGTGCTGGAAGGAGGCGTACACCTGGGTCATCAGGGTTTCCTTCGGGTCCCGTTCGAGTTTCGGGCGCACCGCCATGTGGTGCTGGCGGTAACCCTCCAGCATGCGGTCGCCCAGGAACGGGATCCAGGTGGCGCCGCCCTCGGAGATCAGCACCTTCAGATCCGGGTGCCGGTCGAGGGCACCGGAGGCCACCAGCTTCATCGCGGCGCGCTGACCGGAGAACGTCGTCTCGGTGTAGTTCATGACCGCGCCGCCGGGGCCGCGGTAGATCAGGCCCGCGCCGCCGGTCGTCATGTCCACCGGGTCGGTACCGATGTGGAAGGCGAGGACCATCCGTGCGCGTTCGGCGGCGTCCCAGAACGGCTCCCAGTCGGTTCGGTGCCAGTCCGGCGCGCTGGGGTGCGGCGTGGTGGGCAGGAACACGGCCCGGAAGCCCTGCTCGGCGGCCCACTCCAACTCGGCGATCGCGTCCTCCACGACCAGCGTCGACACCTGCGCGGTGACCACATAGCGGTCCGAGACCGCCGCGATCTCCGCCAGCGCCCACTCGTTGCTCGCCCGCATGCACGCCTTGAGCAGCTCCGGCGTCCGGAAGGTCGAGGCCCACATCCCCAGCGACGGGAAGATCACCTCGCCCCAGACGCCTTCCTGGTCCAGGTCGTTCAGCCGCGCCCGGGCATCGCGGATGCCCTGTGCCTTGCGGCTCTCCTCCAGGAACTCCCGGGCCACCGACGTCGGCAGTTTCCGACGGAACGACTGACCGTCGACGTGCACCGTCTCGTACTCCCCGTCCGGGTCCTTCTCGGACTTCGGCGTCAGGTCGGCGAGCCGCCCGGGCAACCGCGACTCCCATAGATCGCTCGGCTCCAGGAAATGGGAGTCGCCCGAGTTGGTCCAGATCTTCGGCATGGGGTGAAGTCCTCCGGAAGTAGGGAGGGATGAGGCCTGCGATGCCAGGTCTTCGCATCGAACTGTTCCATCGACAGGGCCCGCTGTCCAGGCTTTCTAATACATCTCCATTAGTTTTGGCGTTGCGTGTGCCGCTTCGCATCCACCACCATGAGGACCATGGCAGTGGAGGAGAAGGCCGAGGGCCGCAGACGCCGGCACACCACGGGGGAGGCGACCCGTGAGCTGCTGATGACGACCGCCGAGCGGCTCTTCGCCGTTCGCGGGGTCGAGGGCGTGACCCTGCGGGAGATCCAGATGGAGGCGGGGCAGTCCAACTCGTCCGTCATCACCTACCACTTCGGCTCCAAGGCGGGCCTGGTCAGGGCTCTGATCGCCTTCCGCTACCGGACCATCGACGCGCGCCGGGCCGTCCTGCTGGATGAGGCCCGTGCCGACGGAGTGGCCGAGGACCCCCTGGCGGCGGTGTGGCTGGTGGTGCGCCCGCTGATCGAGAGCATCGAGGCCGGCGAGATGTTCGTACCGTTCCTGGCGCGGCTGGCGCCCGCGAGCGCGGACGCGGAGTACTGGCCGCGGCAGATCGAGGAGGCCACCGACGTACTCCAGGAACTGGTGCCCGGCCTGCTGGGCGTACTGCCCGATCGCGTACGGCGTGGCCGCGAGGCGCAGCTCTACAACAGCGTGCTCAACCTCCTGGGCGACCACGCCCGGAACCGGCACCCGATCAGCGACGCACAGCTCAACAACTACATCGACGGATGGGTGGGCATGCTCATCGCGCCGGTCTCGGCGGTGACGTACGACCTCATGGAGGACGAGGCACGGGCGAAGCAGCGACGGGGCTGACCGGCTGTCGCCGCCGGGCTCCTGCCCCGGCTCCCCTTTCTGACACGTCTCCGACTTGACGGGCTGACACGTTTCCGACTTGACGGGGCGTTGTGACTGTCGCGTCAGCCCTCTCGTGGAGACTCACCGGACGGTTCGGGCAGTGCGGACGTCCTGCTTGTGCTCAGTCCGGCGTGATCGCGTCGTCGCCGTCCTTCTCCTCCTCGGCGACAGCCGCGTCGCCGGTCGCCGCGGGCGGTGGGCCGACGGGCTTGACCGCCTGGTTGGCGTTCGGATTGAACGTGAGGCTGAAGACGTCGGGGCGGGAGTAGTGGCCGGCCGGGTCGTAGGCGTTCTTGGCGATGGCGAGGAGGGCGAAGTCGAGGTCGGCGTAGAGGATGCCCTCCTCGGTCTCGGCCAGGGGCTTGGCGAGTTCGGTGCCCTCGGGGCCGTAGATGCGGGTGAAGCCGCCACCCTGGAGGAGGAGTTCCCTCTTGGCCTCGGTGTCGCAGAAGAGATCCTGGCCGGCCTGGCCGACCGTGGTGCAGGGGGCGAGGACGAAGGTCTGCCCTTCGACGGCGTACACCAGGCTGACGGCGGTGTTGACCTCGGGGCCGAGCGCCGTGGCCATGCCCCGGTAGACGGAGAAGCTGGGCCAGGAGGCGACGTGGATCTGCTCGCCCTTGCTGAACATCGTGTACTTGGTCAGCGGCTGTATGTGCTCCGCGCAGTTCAGCGCGCCCAGCCGGCCGAGTCTGGTCTCGTGGACCTGGATGTCGCTGCCGTCTCCCTCGCCGTAGACGGTGCGTTCGGCGTGGGTCGGCTTGAGTTTGCGGCGCACGGAGAGGACGCGGCCGGTGTCGTCGATGAGGGCCTGGGCCATGTAGAGGCTGCCGGTGACGGTGCGTTCGGCGAAGCCCAGGACGACGAAGACGTGGTGCTCGGCGGCGGCCGCCGCGATGCGGGCCAGGTGTTCGCCGTCGCGGGTCATGGAGTTCTCCGCGTACCGGGGGACGTACCGCATCCCTGCGAGGGGGGAGTCCAGCCAGATCCACCAGGGGTAGCCGGGCAGGAACACCTCGGGGAACGCGACCAGTTCGGCCCCGCCCGAGGCGGCCCGGGCGATGAGGTCCACGGCCTGGGCGACTCCGGCATCGAGGTCCAGCCACTTGGGTTCGGCCTGTACGGCCGCCACGCGCACTACGGAAGACATGTCTCGTACTCCATTCGATCAGGTGTGCATGGGTGAGCGGTGTCGTGCCGTGCGGGGGCCTCGCGCGGTGATCGTGCCGTCGACCGGGTGGACGTCTTCGACCGGCAGGGGCTTGGTGAATTCGAGGTGCTCCAGCCGGTGGGCCGTCGATGTCACGGACAGGGTGTGCGCACCTGCCTCCGCGAGAGGGAGCCCGCCGGAAGACGCGGTCCGTGTACGTGTGTCCCCGTGTCCCCGGCGGCCTGCCCCGGGCGTCGCGGGTCAGCTCAGCGGGACCGTGATCATGTTCCTGTGTTCGTGCTCGGGGTCGGACACGCGCGGTCCGGGGTATGTCCGGGCCAGGAGCCGAAGGACACCGTATGAGGTCTCGCCCTCGGGGTCGGCGGTCTTGGAGGTGAACGTGCTCGGGTCGACGACCGCGTAGAGCAGATCCTCCTTGCCGGACACCGACTTGACCAGGAACTGTCCGCGCGGGTCGAGCACCGCCCCGTATCCGGCCGAGGGGAGCAGGACGTAGCAGCTGCCGTTGATGGCGTACATCCGGGCGGCCGACAGGGCGACGTCGACGTCCTCCCACCACTGGACGGCGCTACCGGGCGGTGAGTTGTAGGGCCAGGCGGCGATGTGGACCGCCTCCAGCTGGGCGAGCATGTTGTACGTCATCTCCGGGTGGAGGTGCTCCCAGCAGGACAGGGCCCCGATGCGGCCGAGTGGGGTCGTGCGGACCTCGATGTCGCGGCCGAGGCCGTCGTCGGAGAAGACGGTGCGCTCCGAGCCGGAGGGGCGGATCTTGCGCCGTACGATCAGCGGCACGCCGTCGGGGCCGAAGAGGGCCTGCCCCATGAACAGGTGCTTCCCGGCGCGTTCGCTGTAGCAGATCTCCACCGTGATCCGGTGCTCGCGGGCGGCCTCGCGCAGGCGTCGCCACTCCTTGCCGCCGACCGTCAGCGACTGCTGGGCGTAGGCGGGCAGGCCAGTGGTCGGCCAGTTCGGGTCGGTGTTCACGGCCTTCGGGTAGCCGGGCAGCCACAGTTCACCGAAGGCGACCAGCCTGGCCCCGTGCTCCGCGGCCTCCTGGATGAGCGCGACAGCCTTGTCGACGCCGGCCCCCAGGTCGAACTCCACCGGGGCCGCGGTCACCACGGCCACCTTGTACGGCTCCCTGCCGATCGTGACCGCGTCGTCGTGCGAGGGCGCTGCTTTCCGGGAGGTGGCCGCCGCCGCGGGGAAGGAGAGGGCGCCGAGCCCACTGCCGGCTGCGACGGCGCTCGCGGCTGCCGCGGTCCGCATCAGGCTTCGCCGGTCGAGGGGGTGGGACATGGCGCTCCTCCGTCGTGTCGGTCCGGCGGCGCGTGATGCGCGTCCGGGACACGGAGAAGCTAGCGGGAGCGGTACGGGACGTTTCGGCGTTGCGTGCACGGGCGACCGGCGAAATCCGCACGGGTGTCAGTGCGTTGAGCGGCTGTTGGGGGCGGAGTCGGCGGTGCGCAGTGACGCGGCCCGGTGTTCCGAGGGGGTGCGGTCGAACGCGCGGCGAAAGGCCCGGGTGAAGGTGGTGAGGTCGGTGAAACCGCTGCGCCGGGCGACGGCTGCGACGGTCAGGTGCCGGTCTGAGGGGCGGGCCAGCAGACGGTGCGCCAACCGGAGCCGTTCCTGGCGGATGTAGGCGGCCGGGGTGGTGCCCGTCTCGGCGAACAGTGCGTGCAGATGGCGCAACGACACATTGTGCCGGGCCGCGAGAGCGGTGGGGGTCAGCTCCGGGTCGGCGAGCTGTTCCGCGATGTGGGCCTGGACCATCCGGAGCGTCGCCGTGCGGCCCAGGGACTGCGGGCCGTGTGCCGGCGGCCTGAACGCCGAGTCGAGCACACCCGAGAGCAGGTCCGTCATCGCCCGGCCGATACTCGGGTCGGACCCGGCACCGGGCACGGCACCCTCCGGCATGCGCAGGACCTCGGTCATCATCGCGCCGAGCACGCGCAGCGCCGGGAGGTCCGCACTGATGAGGTGGCCGCAGCGCTCCCGCGACTCCCGGTCTCCGTGCCCGACCAGCGAGCGCGGCACGTGCAGGACGAGCTCGTGGATGGCCGTCTCCGGGAACGACAGGGTGTAGGGCCTGCTGCTGTCGTACAGGATTCCACCGCGTATCTGTAGCCGGGCCCGGCGGGTGTCCTGCTCGACGAAGCCCACGCCGCCCATGTGGACGACGAACAGGTAGTCCTCACTCGGGGTGCTCCGCGTCAACCGGGCGGTCCGCAACACCTGCGAGGCTCCCGACCTGACCTCGCTGACCGCGACGCCGGATGCCACGGGGACCCGGGTGACACTGCCCCGGAAGCCCTCGCCGATCCGGCCGACTTGCAGCGGAACAAAGCTGTCCGAGCAGATCTGCTTCCATTCGTCGGCGGACGACGCGTGCGCACCTTCCATGACGGGAGCGTGCCGAAGCTCCTTTACCGAGATATTTCGGGTGGAGCATCCGAAGGTAAACCTCGCGGCGCAGACCAAGGTCATGACCGGTGGTGGCGGCGTCGACCAGTCCTGGAGCAGATCCGTGGTGACGGGTGGGGGCGAGCCATTGATCCAAGCGATCCAAGCGCACGGAGGCCGCCGCAGGCCTCGCCGCCCTTGTCGTCGCCTGGCACCGATGGGGTCACCGAGCCCCCGGCACGCCGGATTGCGTGTCCCCAAGGCGCGATGGTGAGCGTGAGCAGGCCGGGCCCGTCACGAAGAGAGACGACGATTCCGCGGTGAATCCCGCATGCGCCGACATGACCGAAGCCGACACCGGGTGCCCCGTCCGGCGTGGGTGTGGCTTCGACAGGGCTCGGTCGGGCGCGCCGAAGCCCCGGAACCGGGTCGCGCATCGGTCACGGGCGGGGCGGAGTCCAGGGGAACGCTCTGTCCGCTTGACCAAGCGGTACGTTGGAGCGGGCGGTAGGAGGCCGGCCTCAGCAGGTGGTACGACAGGCGGCCCACCCGGACGTCCCTGATCGCGGGAGACTCGTCCCACAGCGGTTTTCTACAGTGAGGAGTTGCGCATGACCACGGTAGGGGTCGCCACCGGTGTCGGTCAGGGGACGGGTGAGGCATGCGCGCGCCACCTCGCCGACATGGTCGACGTGTTGTTGCTCGCGGACCGGAACGAGGCGGCGGCCGTGGTCGCGAAGGACCTGGCAGGCTCCGGGAAGCGAGCCGTCGTCGAAGCGGTCGGAGGGGATGTCACCGACCGCGACTGCTACTTCCGGTTGGCTGAACGGGTCCGGGAGTTCGGCACGCTGCGGGCCGTCGCGCATGCCGAGAGCGTGGCGCCGGAGGACGCCGACTGGCGCGGGATCATCGAGGTCGACTTCGTCGGGAGCGCACTGCTCGCCGAGGCGCTCCGCCCCCTGGCCACCGCGGGCACGGCCTTCGTGTACTGCGCCTCGGTGTCTCCGCTGATCGCTCACGTCGAACCCGATCCGGTGGTCGCGGCCGTCCTGGAGAACCCGGCGCGGGAGGGATTCCTCGATCGCATCCGTGAAGCGATCGGCCCAGCCGTCGAGGATCCCGCGTGGGCATACCCATGGGCCATGTACGGAGTGCAGCGCCTGGCCCGTGCCGAGGCGGTACGACTCGGGCCGCTGGGCGCACGCGTTTGCTCCGTCTCGCCCGGGGCGATCGACTCCCCGCAGACCCGGTTGGAGGCGGCGCGGCATGAGTCGGTACGACAGTTCATCCAGGCCACGCCCCTGGGCCGTACCGGCCGCTACGAGGAGGTCGCAGCCGTCGCCGCGTTCCTGTTGTCGGACGGGGCGAGCTTCGTGACAGGTGTCGACATCATCGTCGACGGTGGCCTGTCGGCCTCCACGCAGGACGACTAGACGTTCACAGCCGATAAGGGCCGGTCATTGGGGCCTCCGTCACCCGATGGAACGTACAGAGGCCGATGCCCCATGCCGCGGAGTCTGAACGCGGTGGAGCGTGTTCCGGGCCCGGTGGTGCAGAGGGCTGCACCTCGCACTCGGGAGAGTGCCCGCTCGTCGCGCCGGTCGGGCTGCGGAATCCACGGCCGTCAGCGAGATGTCAGGTGCGTCAGCAGCCGTTTCCTCGCCGGCACGCGGAAGTCCGTCCTGGTGTCCGACCGGCTGTCCGCGAGACGCCTCGGTCTGAATGGAATGAGCCCAGAGGGAAGGAATAGACCAGTCGGTCATATGTCAGCTGAGTGTCAGCCTTGGAGGTCGCATCTGCCGGGTTTTCCATTTGCTGAATTATTGACTAGACCGATCGGTACAGCTAGCTTGGGTGGCATCTGGGGGTCGGCCTTCTGGCTACGGACGACGGAGTTCGAAGAGAGGTACCGCCTGTGTTCAAGGAATTTGTCGTGTCCGGCGATTCGCACATCATCGAGCCGGTCGATCTGTTCAAGACCCGCCTGCCCAAGCAGCTGCGTGAACGCGCCCTCTGGGAAGAGGAGTTCACTCTCGACGAGCCGATCGTGCCGGGCGGGCACACGGAGTTCAAGAAGCTCCACACCATCGGGTTCGACGGCTGGACCATCTCCAAGTACCGCCAGACCGGCGGGGAGACGCCCGACGGCGATCCCGACCACATCATCCGGGACATGAACTTCGACGGCGTCGACGCCTCGGTCATGTTCCCCAACCTCTCGCTGTTCGTCCTGTTCACGGACGACCACGAGCTGTCGATGGCGCACGCGCGGGTGTGGAACGACTACCTCGTCGAGCGCTACCTCCCCTACAAGGACCGGCTGCGTCCCACCGCCGCGATCCCGATCACGGACGTCCCCGCGGCCGTGGCGGAGATCGAGCGGATAGCGCGGCTGGGACTCGGCGCGATCCTGCTGCCGGAGATCCCGCCGCTGCCGTACTACGCGCGGGAGTACGACCCGATCTGGGCCGCCGCCCAGGCACACGACCTGCCGGTCTTCATCCACGTGGCCACCGGCGGGGTGAAGGTCAAGCAGGAGATCTCCGGGACGGCGCAGACCGTCCGGGGGCTGATGACGTCCATGAACATGGGCAAGGGCAACCTGACCGACGACATGGTGGCGGGCCGGACCATGGGCTTCGCGGCCGGCGCCGGTGTGGCGGGTCCGCAGGGCATCATCGCCAGCCTGGTCGGCGGCGGGGTGTGCGAGCGCTTCCCCGACCTGCACTTCAACCTGATCGAGTACACCGCCGGCTGGCTGGTCTCCTTCATGGGCTACATGGACAAGGCGTGGAAGACGGGCACCGGCCAGGACCCCGACTGGTGGCTCGGCTTCTGGGACGACGACCGTCCGGCGACCGAACAGCCCTCCATGGGAAGGCTGTTCGCGATCAACGACAAGTGGCCCTACCCGCTCAAGCCGACCGAGTACGTCCGGCGGCAGATCCACGTGCAGTTCGCGGACGACCCCACGGCGGTCAAGGCCCGTCACATCACCGGCCTGTCGACGGTGATGTGGGGCAACGACTACCCACACGCGGAAGGCACCTTCCGCAGCAGTGCCGAGTGCATCGCGGAGAACTTCGAGGGCGTCAACGACGAGGACCGCGCGGCCATCCTGGGCGGCACCCTCGCCGACGTCGTGCACTTCGACAAGAGCCGGAAACTCGCCCCGGTCACCGAAAACGCCTGATCGCGGCCGAGCCGCGGACTGTCGTTCCCGGCCCCCTGATGAGGAGGCCGGGAACGACGTGGCCAGTCGTCGTCTTCTCCGGACAGACCCTGCCATCGCCCTGCCGACGTCCTCGTGTCCGTCGAGGGCGTCGTCGGACGCGAGGTCGAGCGAGGGGGCAGGGGCGGGCTCGACGGCGGAGACCGTTGGGCGTGCGGGGATTCGAAGAGTCCGCGTCCCAAGCGGATGGAGACAGGGAGCTGGGGACCGTCATGGCCCATGACCTAGGCATGCTGGTGATCCGCTTGGCTCTCGGGCTGATGCTGGTCGCCCACGGGGTGAACAAGACCTTCGGGTCCGGTGGACTGGCCGGTACGACCTCCTGGTTCGCCTCGCTCGGGCTGCGCCCGGCGTGGCTGCACGCGCGGCTCGCCGCCGGCACCGAGATCGTCGCGGGAGTACTGCTCGGCCTCGGTCTCCTGACCGGTGCGGCCTGTACCGCCTACGTGGGCCTGATGCTCGTAGCCGCCCTCACCGACCATCGGGGCAAGGGCTACTTCGTCTTCAAGGGCGGCTGGGAGTACGTGCTGCTCGTCGGGCTCGTGGCCGTGGGGGTCGCCTCGGTCGGCCCGGGCGCGTGGTCGCTGGACAACGCGCTGGGACTCGACAGCTCCGGTATCTGGTGGTCCGTGGGCGCGGTTGTGGCGGGCACCAGTGCCGCGTTGGGTCTCCTCGCCACGTTCTACCGGCCGTCCGACGGCGTGGAAGCGCAGAGCGACTGAACGGCGCCCCGCTGCCCGTCCGACCCGGCGCGGGGCCCGTGCGAGAGATCCTCAACCTGCTTGATCTGAAGGAGAATTCGATGCCCAGGGGATACGTCGTCGTCACCGAAGCCATCAAGGACAGTGAGGGGATGGCCGCGTACAGCCAGGCCGCGGCGCCGTCCATGGCCCAGAGCGGGGCCAGGCCCCTGGTCGTCGACGGACAACCCCGGGTATTGGAAGGCGAATGGCACGGAAACCGCACCGTCATTCTCGAATTCGAATCGGTCGAAGCGGCCCAGGCCTGGTACGACTCCGATTCCTACGCCGCGGCCAGGCCCTTGCGGCAGGCCGCGGCCGAGTCGAACGCCGTACTGCTGAGCGGTTTCGAGATGCCTCGTGAGTGAAGTCGAGCTGTCGTGCGGGCTGCCGCCTGGACCTGACTTCGCCGATTTCGTGGTGCTGGCCGAAGGACTCGGATACACGCGGGTGTGGATCTACGACTCGGCACCCCTGTGGGAAGACCCGTTCGTCCACCTGGCGCTCGCCGCTCGACGCACCAGCCGTATCGGGCTCGCTACGGCCGTTCTCATCCCGACGCAACGCGATGTGATGGCGATGGCCTCGGCGATCGCCACCGTCTCTCGTCTGTCCGGCGGGCGGTTCCGGCCCTGCTTCGGCACCGGCTTCACCGCCCGCCTGACAGTTGGACAACCGCCCATGAAACTGGGCGAGTTGGGCGACTATGTGCGCGCGCTGCGCCGACTCCTGGCGGGCGGGACGACGCTCGTGAACGGCAAGACCGTACGTATGCTCCACGTGGACGGACTCGCGCAACCGCGCCCGGTGAACGTTCCCCTGTGGCTCAGCGCGTTCGGGCCGCGCGGCGCGAAGCTGGCGGCCGACGTCGCCGACGGGATCATCGGTCCCGTTCACCCCGACCTGCCCACGGCGACCATGGTGTCCGGCACCGTCCTGGACCCGGGTGAAAACCCGGACAGCGACCGGGTGCGCCGAGCGATCGGACCGTGGCGGGTCCTCGACTGGCACAACGCCTACGCCTATGGCGGCGCTGAGGCCGTGGACGCCCTGCCGGGCGGCCGGCAGTGGCGGGACACGGTCGAGGCGCTCGAACCGGCCGGGTCACGCCATCTGCGGACCTTTGAAGGCCACGTCACCCACCTGCCGGACCGCGACGGCATGTTGCTGGAGCACATCGATCACACCACCATGGTCGGTGACCTCCACAGCATCCGGCGGAGCGTCGAGCACCTCGTCGGCGAGGGCTTCAGCGAGGTCATCTACACGCCCAGCGGGCCGGACATCGCCCGTGAGCTGACGGCCTTCGTCGCCGTCGGCGCGTCCTGACAGCGAAGCCCCTGATTCGCGTGAGCCCGAGACGGTCATCACCCACCATGCTTCCAGGGCGACGGTGTCTGTAGGTACGGGAGCCGGAGATCTCCCGTTCCCGCGCCGACTCCACGTTCCCGGAGAGCCGCGAGGACACCAACGGGTCCCAGCGCACAGCGAGTTCGGTCAGCTCGCCACGTAGATCGGTACCCACTCCGCCTCGGGGTCCAGCGGCAGGTCCGGGCAGTCGCGTTTGAATGCCGCCGTCTTCTCCTCCACTTCCGTCAGATCGGCGTCCGGTGCGCCGAAGCCACGCAGCAGGGTGTCGCAGTACTCGCGGGACAACTGCACCGCGTCCCACTGTCCGTCCGGCTTCACCCACTGGTAGGTGTGGTTGTGCAGGTTCAGGAACTGCAGGGTGGCCAGCCGGGGCGGCATCGTACGGAAGCGGCCTTGTCGAGCGGCCTCTGCGAACAGTGCCCTGACCAGTCCTTCGAATTCGGCGCGCTGGGCAAGCAGGGCGTGGAGGTGGTCACCGGTGAGGCTGCGGTAGTCGTGTTCGTAGACCCAGATGTGGTCGAGCCTGCGGAAGATGATCGTCAGCAGCGACTCGGACAGCAGCCGCAGCCGCAGCAGCGGGACCTCGTCGAGGGCCGCGATCTCCTTGGCGCGGGCCAGCAGCGGGCCGAGCACCCGCGACTGGATCTCGATGAGGACGTTCTCCTTGGAGCCGATGTAGTAGTACAGGGCGCCCCTGGCGAGCCCGACCGCGCGGCCCAGGTCGTTGATGGAGGTCGCCGCGTAGCCCTGTTGCGCGAACAGGGACGCCGCGGTGTCGATGATCTTCCGGCGTCTGGCCTCGAAGCCCGGCCCGTGACCCGGTGGACGTGACATCACTTCTCTCCCCACCTGATCTGTCGAGGTCTTGCTTACACGCCTGTGCCCGAATTCAGGCTGTGTCTGGCCGCGCCAGGGGAGAATCAGGTTCCGGGACACCATTCTTCTTATGCCGAAATCGTTTGCTAGACCAGACGGTACATTAAAAGTGCGATTCGAACGGAAGGCCTGGGCGGCGCGACAGCTGCAGCCCGTCCTCGATCAGGTGGGGGTCACGTTCGAGGAGAGCAGAGGGACTGTCGACGTGCTTCCCGTGGCCCGGCCCTGGCGGCCGCCGTCGGTCACGGCGCAGGACGGGTGACGAGTCCGGACAGCGCGATGTCGGCCAGTCCGTCGGCGAGGTCCTGGGCCGAGAGCGTCCGACCGGGTTCGTACCAGCGGAAGGTCCACGCGACGAGACCGATGATGGACTGCGCCACGACCCCCACGGGAAGCGTGGTCGTGAACTCGCCGGACGCGACCGCCTCCTGGACGAATCCCTCGATGAACTCGAACTGGCGCTGCGACAGATCGATGATCGGTTCCAGATCGCTCTGCTTCACCCCCTCGAACCGGGACAGATCCTCGTGCACCCAGATGTAGAGGTAGGGGAAGTGGCGGTCGTAGTGCTTCATCAGCACCCTGATTCCGGCCCGTAGCTTGTCGGCCGCCGGCTGCTCGGACCTCGACACCTTCGTCAGGTCCTCGTCGCTCTCGACGAGGGCCCCGTGCACCAGGTCCGCGAGCAACTCGTCCTTGCCGGCCACGTAGTAGTAGACGCTGGCGCGGTCCGTCCCGAGTTCCTCGGCCACGTCGCGCAGCGTCATGTCGTGAAATCCCTTACGGCGCATGACAGTTGTCGCCGCGGACTCAAGCTCCGCGCGCCTGCGCAGATACGCCTCACTGGGACGTTTCCGAGCCTTGCTGCGCCGGCGGTCTATGTGGCTGCCCGACTCGGCGCCGCTGTTGTCGTCGGCCGTCCCCATACCGTGAATCCTACGGTGGGCACGGCCGGGTGCTGCCGGTGGTGTGCCGCGGGAGGTTCTTGCGTCTCGCCTGGGACGTCACGTCACCGTACGACTCCCGCGTCGCGAAGACCGGCGATCCGCGCCCGGTCGTAGCCGAGCGCACGCAGCAGGGCGTCGGTGTGCTGGCCCAGGGTGCAGCCCGCCTCCGGCTTGGTCGTCGATCGGGAGAAGCGGTTCAGCGGCGCGAGCCGACGGTGCTCGTCGAAGATGGGACTGACCGCGTCGACGGCGTAGCCCGCGTCGTGGAACTCGTCGCCCTGCATGTGCCGTTCGGCCGGTTCCTGGGTCACGGCGACGCAGCCGACGTCCCGCGCCGTGAGGCCGGCCTCCCACTCGGCCTTCGTCCGGGTCGCGAAGATCTTGGTGAGCACCTCCGCGAGCGCGTCGTCGTGGGCGGCACGCGCCCGGCGCGTGGTGAACCGCTCGTCGGCCAGATCGCCCGGGTCGCCGAGCCCGGCTACCAGAGGAGCCCACTCCCGCTCCGCCGGCGCGGCGAGGAAGAGCCAGCCGTCGGAGGCGGGATACATCCGGTACAGGGCGCTGATCCCTCGGAAGTCGGCGTCGACGCGAGGCTGTGCGGGACGGCCCTGGTAGCTGGTGTTGTGCGCGATCAGCGCCTGCGTACTCGTGCCCAGCATCGTGGCGGCGACGTCGGTCAGTTCGATCCCGCGACGCTTCGCGTAGACGCCGAGGAGCAGGGCGGAGGCGACGCCGAGGGCGGCCATTCCGTCCGACTGGACCGCCGGGACCGTCCCACCGGCGTACAACTTGCGTGCTTGGCCCAGTAGTTGGTCACGATCCTCGGTGGGACGGCCGACCACCTGCGCGTCGGTCGCGGAAACCCCTGACGCCGCGCCGATGGACGGCGCGTAGGCGGGCTTGGAACCGTACGGTCCGTCGATGCCGTAGCCAGGAGCGTTCACGTACACCAGATCCGGATTGATCGCCTTCAGCGAGGCCTCGTCGGCACCGATCCGGGCCGCGGCACCCGCCCGGTAGCACTGGAGCACCACGTCGACCTGTGCGGCCAACTCCCGCAGGATCCGCAGCCCTTCGGGGGTGCGGAGGTCGACGGCGATGCTCTCCTTCCCCTGGAGTGCCTTCGCGCCACCCGCCTCGGGGAACGCCATGATGCCCCGGATCAGATCGCCGTCGAGCGGCTCGACCTTGATGACCCGCGCACCGAGATCGGCGAGGAGGGTGGCGCCGTACGGCCCGGCGTACATGGCGCCGAGTTCGAGCACGGTCACGCCGGTGAGAGGGGGTCCTGAACGGCCTTGCTGTTCCCCGGTGCCGGGGAGTCCGTCACCACGCGTCGCAGCCAGACGTCGCAGCTCCCGGGTGTGCTCGCCGAGGCGGGGTGCCCGGCGAATCCTCGTGAGCGGCCGGCCTGCCGCGTGGACCAGGGTCGACGGCTGGCGTACCGGGCCGAGGTCCGGATCCTCCACGACGACCACGCGGCCCTCGTGCACCAACTGCGGGTGGTCCAGCGCCTCGTCCGGGGTACGGAACTGCTCGCCGAAGACGTCGGGATCGCGGGCGAACACCGCTTCCCACTCCTCCAGCGTCCGCTGCCCGACCTTCGAGACCATCTTGTTCCACCACTCGAACCGCAGCTCGGGTGTCGGAAGCATCGGAAAGCCGTCCCACTTCGGGTCGGCGAGTTCGGCACTCAGGCCGAGTTCGTCCAGCCACGCCCGCATGAGCCGTGGCGCGGTCTGCGCGAACTGCAGCCAAGTGCCGTCCGCCGTGGCGGCGATGAGCATCGCGTACAGCAACCTGGTCTGGGGGCGGCCCTGTTGGTCGAAGGCGGCACCCATCGGCTGGAACGCGTCCGGGAAGCGGCCGAGCACCAGCTCGTAGAACCAGTTGTACGGGTCGTACGCACCGACTCCCGTCACCAGATCGGACTCCACCACCTGGCCCAGACCGCTCTCCTCCCGTTCGAGCAGCGCCGCGAGGATTCCGTGGACCGCTGCCTGCGCGGCCGCGAAGGAGGCGTAGGGAGTGGTGACGTAGGCGGGATCCGGGCCGGTGGTGAGCTGGTGCTTGGAGTGGAGGACGCCGCTCTTGGCGAGGATCAGTGCTTCGTAGCCCTTGCGGCCGGACCACGGTCCGCGGGTTCCCCAGCCGGTGATGAGCGCCATGACGAGGCGCGGGTGCCGGGCCGCCAACTGCCCGGCGGTGAAGCCGAGTCGCGCCGCGGCGGCCGGACGCATCGTGGTCACGGCGACGTCGGCGCGCGCGAGAAGGCCGTCCAGCGTCGCGCGATCGACGTCGTCGTGCAGGTCGAGTGTGATGCTGCGCTTGCCGCGCAGGAGGCCCGGCCAGCCGGGGTTCGCGCGGAGTCGGCTACCCGTGGGCGGCTCGACGAGAATGACGTCCGCCCCCGCGTCCGCGAGGAACTGCGTGGCCTGAGCGCCGGGCAGCGTCGTCGAGAGATCGATGACGACGATGCCGTGGAGCGGGCCTTCGCCGAGGTCGTCGTCGTTCCGGTCGGGCATTCCCAACTCCCTTGGACGGTGCGGGTTCACGGCACTTTCAGCTGAACCGGGTCGTCGCGAGGATGCCGCCGTCGACCAACAGGTCGGTCCCGGTGATGTACGACGCCCGGTCGGACGCGAGGAACTCGATGGCGTCGGCGGTCTCGGTCATCGTTCCCTCGCGGCCGAGCGGCGACCGGCGCAGCATGTCCAACTTGACCTCGCGGTGCGGTCCTTCGAACTCCAGCGCACCCATCGGGGTGGCGATCGGGCCCGGCGACATCGACACGATGCGGGCGCCCTTCGTGCCCCACGCCGCAGCACGCCTCCTGCACATCCGGAGCAGCGCGAACTTGGTGAGCCGGTAGGCCTGGAGCGGCGTGCGCTCCGGCACCAGCTTCTCCAGACGCTCGACGAAGTCCGGTACGAGGGGGTCGTCGAGCACCGCGGTGATCTCCGGATCCGGCGGTTCGGCGAGGTGCCCGGCGGAGGAGGACACGAAGACCGCGGCCGTGCCCGGCACGGCCTGGCCAAGACTCATCCGCTCGATCAGCCGCGCCCCGACGAGGTTCACCCTGAGCAGGGTGCGCCAGTCACCCATCGACGGAGACAGCGCCGCGACGTGCGCGACCGTACGCAACCGGCCATGTGCCGCGATCAGTCGACCGAGTTCCGTGACCGAGTCCGGTTCCGTGATGTCGCACCGCGTCACCACCGCGTCGATCCCGTCCCCCCGCAACGCGGCCTCCCGCGCCGGGTTCCTGGCGGCGGACAGGCTCGCCAGCACCAGCCGGTGGGACCGGCCCAGACGGCGTGCCGCCGACATCCCGATACCGCCCCCGCCGATCACCAACGCGACGGGCAGATCCGGGCGTTCACTCGTCCCGGTCCTCAACTCGCCACCAGGCTCCATGCCCTGCTCCTTCTCCGGCGCCGGGGCCATCACGTGAGCGCGAACTCGGCGGAGCCGTCGACCACGAGCGCGCCGTCGTCCTTGCGCAGCTGGATCGCGAGCTCCAGCCGCCGCTCGTCGCCCTGCTGGAAGAGCCGTACGACCTCCGCCGACGCGACCAGCCGGTCCCCGCGGTACACCACCTGCGTGAAGCGGGTGCGGAAGCGCCGTACGCTCTCCTCCCCGAAGTGCTCGGTGCAGTACGCCGCGAGCCAGCCGGCGCCGAGCATCCCCGCGCTGAAGGCGGCGGGATAGCCGACGGAGCGGGCGAGTTCGTCGTCGTGGTGCATCGGGTTCATGTCACCGCTCGCGCCCTGGTAGCGCACGATGTCGGTCATCGTGACCGGCCCGAACGTGCGCTCCGGAAGCCGGGTTCCCCGGGCGAGATCGATCACGACGCCTCCTTGCGCACATAGGCGGACGTGTACCGGCACTCGGCACGTAGGAGTCCCTGGTCGTCGTGGAAGGAGACCAGGAAACGGACCAGCACCATCGGTCCCTGCCGGCCCTCTTTGATCCGCACGTCGTACAGGCGCTCGGAGTTGTGCAGCGTCTCGCCTGCCCGCGGCACCGGGCCGTGGAAGAAGTACTCCTGCTCCAGCGAGAGCAGATTCCGTACGTCGGGTTCGATCCCGACCGTCGCGCACGCTTTCGCGACCTCGGGCGCGCGCACCGTCTCGCCGATGGTGCTCCAGTGGATCACCGTGGCCAGGAAGGTCGGCGGGATCGGAGCGTTCGGGTCGTCGAGGTAGGCGGGGCGGGCCGCCGCTGTCGCCGTGGCGTACTCCCGCACCTTGCCCCACTCGATGGGCATGATCGCCATGTCTGCTCCTCGCCGGAGTAGGTCCGCATCGAACTATTTCGTCGACGGAACCGACCGTCAATCCTCTCTAAGGAGTCTTCATTAACTTTTGCGGTTCGGGTCAGGGCTGACCGGGATTGAGGACGATGAACAGCCCCTCCGCCTCGGCGCAGAGGATTCCGCCGTGGCGGATCTCGGCCCGGAGGACGCGCTTGCGGCCCTCCTCGCTCACGAACCAGCCGTGTACGTCGAGTTCCGCCCCGATCGGGGTGATCGACCGGTAGTCGGTGTGCAGATAGGCGGTGCGGGCCCGGGTGCGGCCGCCCGAGCCCGAGAGCCTGCCCAGGACCTCGTCGAAGAGGAGCGGGACGGCGCCACCGTGGACCGCTCCGTTCCCGCCGAGGAAGTACCGGCCGAAGCGCACCGTGCCCCGGACGCTGAACCGGTTGGCCTCGTGGACCCGGAGGGCCGGCGCCATCGTCTGGCCGCGGCCCGGCATGTCGTCCCGGTGCCCGAAGACCTGCTCGTGCTCGGCAACGGCCGCGTCGGCGAGCCGCTCGCACCAGGCGCCGAGGTCGTCCGAGAGCGCGGCCACCGTGCCGGGGTCCAGCCGTGCCGCGGCGACATGGTCGAGGAAGCCGCGCAGGCGCGCGATCATCCCGCCGTACCCGTCGCCGCCCGCGCCGTCCGGTCCCGCCGCCCGGGTCCACGACTCGACCTGGGGGGTCCGCTCCGGCTCGGGGATGCCCAGCCCGAGTGCCGGGTCGTCGTACCGGCTGTCGCCGGGGAGCCCGGGCGTCCTCACGCCGACACCCTTCGCGCCCGGACCCCGGCCGGGTGCGCGCCCGGTCCCTGCCGCTCCTGCGCCGCGTCCTCACTGTTCGTCATGTTCCGTCCTTCGTCCGTTCCGTCCCGGTGTCGCGTGACCCGCGACGATCCCTCCGTACCCGATCGACTTAATGAGTATCCGCATTACGGCGAATCGGCCGGGATGGCGGTCACGAGACGGTTTCCGGGGCCTGCTCGCCGAGATAGGCGCGCTCCAGCAGGCCGGGGTCCGCCGCGAGTGTCGTGGCGGACCCGCTCCACACCGTCTCGCCGTGCACCAGGACCACCGCCCGGTCCGCCACGTCGAGGGCCAGCCGGACGTGCTGCTCGACCAGCACGACGGCCGTGCCGGTGTCCTCGGCGATCCGCCGGACGACCGGCAGCAACTCCTCGACGATCACCGGCGCCAGCCCCATGCTCAACTCGTCGACGAGCAGCACCCGAGGGTCCTGGATCATCGCCCGGCCCAGGGCCAGCATCTGCTGTTCCCCGCCGGAGAGCATCCCGGCCGCGACCTTCAGCCGTTTCCCCAGCGCGGGAAAGTAGTCGAGCACCTGGTCCACGGTGCTGCCCCGACGCCGCCGCGCGAGTGTCAGGTTGTCCCGCACGGTCAACTGCGTGAACAGCGACCGGTCGTCGGGCACCAGGACCAGTCCCCGCCGGGCGACCTCGCGTGCCCGCCCGCCACGGATCTCCCGCCCGTCGAGGGCGACCGACCCGCCCAGGCGCGGCAGCAGCCCGGCGAGCGTCATCAACAGTGTTGTCTTTCCCGCCCCGTTGGGCCCCAGCAGGGCCGTGACCTCGCCGGGCGGCAGCTTCAGGTCGAAGCCGCGTACCACCGGCCGGCCCTTGGTGTAGCCCGCGTCCACGCCCTCGCATGTCAGCAGTTCCCGCCCGGTCACTGGACGACCTCCCCGCGCACCTGGTCCGTATCGGCTTGCGTCGCACCGAGGTAGGCGGTGGCGACCCGTGGATCTGCCTTGATCTCGGCGGGAGTTCCGTCCGCGATGACCTTTCCGATGTCCAGTACGACGATGCGGTCGCACACGTCGAGGACCAGCCCCATGTCGTGGTCGATGAGCAGGACCGTCACGCCGTCGGCCCGTACGGCCCGCAGCCGGTCGCCCAGCCAGCGGCTCTCGGAGCTGTCCAGGCCGGCCGCGGGCTCGTCGAGCAGCAGCATCCGGGGGCGGCCGGCCAGGGCACGTGCGATGGACACCAACTGCCGCCTGCCCTGGGACAGTTCACGTGCCGGCTGGCTCCGGAACCGGCTCAGGTGCAGCGTCTCGAACAGCCGGTTCCGCAGCTCCAGCCCCTGTGCGGAGCCGACGTGGTCGCCGCCGTGCAGGGCGGCCGCCTCCCCGACGAGCACGTTCTCCTCCACGCTGAGGTCCTCGTAGAGCTCGATGCCCTGGAAGGTGCGTCCGAGGCCCGCCCGGCTCCGCTGGTGCGGCTTCAGCGAGGAGATCGTCCGGCCGTCGAACTCGACTGTTCCCGTACTGCGGTTGTATCCGCTGATCGCGTCGAGGAGGGTGGTCTTCCCGGCACCGTTCGGGCCGATCACGCCGACGATCTCGCCCGAGCGCACGTCGAAGGAGACGGAGTCGACGGCCACCACACCGCCGTAGCGGACCCCGACGTCGCGTACCGCGAGGAGTACCTCGCCCGGTTCGGGAACCGGTGGGCGGGAGGACGGCGCCGGCCCGGCCAGGACGTCGGCGTCCTCGCCGAGGGCGGAGGGACGGCGCTTGCGCCGTAGCCGGGCCGACAGTTCGTGCGCCGGGCCGACCAGGCCTTCCGGGTTGGTGATCACGGTGAGGACGAGACCGATGCCCATGATCACGCCGTACCACTCGCCCAGGGACAGGGCCCGGTCCAGGAGGACGGGCAGCAGGCCCCCGGCTCCCATCACCCCGGCCACGAGGCCGCCGGACAGGGCGGTGATGCCCGCCAGGTACGCGGTGGCGAACAGGCCCAGACCGCCGATCGCGGTGAACATCTCGGCGTCGGCGACGGTCTGTTGGTAGCCCAGCAGGGCGCCCCCGAGCCCGGCGATGAACGCCCCGATCGCGAAGGCGACGATCTTCGTACGGGCGACGTCGATGCCCGCCGCCGCGGCCGACCGTTCGTTGGCACGCACGGCGAGCATCGCGGCGCCGAGCCTGCTGCGGCGCAGCCAGGCCACGCCCAGGCCGACGAGCAGCAGCACCACCAGACACAGCAACGCGAACGGGATGCGTGGATAGTCGTCGCCCGCTCCGATGCCCAGGTCGGTCCCGAACAGGCGGGGCGAGGGCACCTTCGAGCCGCCCAGGCCGCCGTTGAGTTGGGTGTTGCGGAACCAGAAGGCCTCCAGAGCCACGGCCAGCGCGACCGTGACCACCGCCGCCGGCAGGCCGCGGATCCGCAGTGCGGGCAGCCCGATCACCACCCCGATCACCATCGCCGCCAAGGCCGCCAGCAAAGGGGCGAACGGAAAGGGGACACCCCATTCGACGCTCAGCCTGCTCAGGCTGAACGCGCCGACCCCCGCCAGTGTCAGCTGAGCCAGCGAGATCTGCCCGGCGAACCCGGTGACGACCACCAGCGACAGCGAGATCACCGCCAGGGTCAGCGAGGTGATCACGGCCGCGCGGATGCTCCCGGTGGTGGCGAAGAGGACGACGACAGCCAGGGCCGTACCCACGACCGCCGGGACCAGGATGCGGTCGGGCCGCGGTGCCCGGCCCAACGCCTGCTGGATCAGCGAGCCGCGGGTGGGCAGCGGCCGGCCGCGGACCACGAGGTAGGCCAGGATGACGGCCAGCGGCACCAGTTGGGCCAGACCGGCCTGGGGCAGCCAGGACCACTTCCCCTGAAGGAACTGCAGTTCCGACTGGAGCATCCCGATGACCAGCCCCGCTCCCACGGCCGGGATCAGCGCGGTGAAGTTGCCGACCAGCGCCGCCGCGAGGGCCGGCACGATGAACAGGGTGTAGGAGACCGGGACCAGCGGCACGATCGGGGCGATCAGGATGCCGGACAGCCCGGCGACGGCCGAGCTGAGCGCCCAGTTCGCCACCGCGATCCGCTCCGGCGACAACCCGCTGACCAGCGCGCCCTTCTCCGACTCCGTCGCCGCCCGGGCCGTGAGACCGAACCGGGTCAGCCGGAACACCAGCGCCAGGACGACGGTCAGTACGACGATCACCGCTGCGAACCACAGCCGGTCGCCGGGGATGAGCGAACCGCCCCAGGACACCGGGTCGTTGGGCAGGATGGCCTTGACCGACACCGCGCCCGTGCCCACTGCCGCGGCGAGCACGGCCTGGATCACCAGCATCACCCCGATCGAGGCGACAGCCTTCGCCACCGGCGGTGCGGTCCGCAGCGGCCGGAACACCAGCCCGTACAGCACGACCCCCAACAGGGCGGCGAGGACAAGGGAGATGACCATCGCCGGGAAGAGGCCGAGGGCACCCCCGAGCCCGACCTTCTTCGGCACACCCGGCAGCGGCACCAGCAACTCGCCCCGGCGCAGGAACGCGTAGGTGTACGCGCTGTACAACGCGATCGCCCCGGTGGCGAAGTTGACCACCCCGGAGCTGCGGTAGGTCAGTACCAGCGCCAGAGCGAGCGCGCCGAACACCGCCCCGCTCCCCAGGCCCAGCAGCAGAAACACGACGTACTGGCTCATCGGCGAGACCGTCCTTTCCGGTTGCTCCGACTACCGCGCGAACAACGGACCGGGATCGACGACCCCCATTTTTCCCAGCTTTCCGTCGGACATCGTGCCGGTGACCTCCTTCGCCGAGCAGGCCGACGGCAGCCCCGGTACCGCCTTGGAGTCGCAGGTGAAGGTGATGCCGTGGCCGGCGGGCAGGACGACGTTCTTCGCCGAGTGCAGCGCCGCGGTGATCGTCTTCGACGAGACCGTGCCCGTCAGACCGTGCAGCGCGCGCACCAGACCGAGCACACCCTGGTACCCGATCGCCGCGTACCCCTGGGTCGGTGTGCTGGGGCTGTACTCCTTCATCACCTGGCGGTAGAGCTGGGCCTCGATGTTGTCGCTCGCCACGTCGAAGCTGCTGAACACCTGAAGTCCGTCCATGCCCGGGCCCACCGCGTCGACGACCTCGGGGGCCACGCACGACTGGACGGACATCCGCGCGATGCCGGCGCCGAGCGTGCCCATCGCCTGGAGCACGGAGGTGCACACGGTCGACTCTCCGACGACGGCCACGGCGTCGGGTTTGTTCCGCAGCGCGGCACTCACCTGAGGGGACGCGTCCGGTGTGCCCGCCGCTATGGTCACGATCTGGAGGCCGACACCGGCCTTGGCGAAGACGGGCTTGCCGATGGCCTCGACACCGCTGACCGCGGCGGGCGCGTCGATCACGAACGCGGCCACCTTCTTGTAGCCCTTCTCCTTCGCGTACGCGGCCATCGACGTCATGGTCGTCGGGAAACCGCCCGTCCAGGAGAAGGCGTTGGCGGTGGTGCCCTCGGAGTTGCTGGCGGCGATGGAGGTCGCCCAGGGAATGCCGGCCTGGGTGACGATCGGCACCATCGAGTCGCCTAGCCCGCTGCTGGTCAGGACCACCGCGTCGACCTTCTGCTCGACCATCTGGTTCGCGCAGTCCCGTGCCGCCGCCGGTTCCTCCTTGGTCTTGCAGATGACCAACTCGATCGGCCTGCCGGCGATTCCGCCGAGGTTGGCGTTGGCGTACTTCATGGCCGCCTGGGCGGATTCCCTGGTCTCGGGCTGGCTGATCGCGGAGCCGCCCTCGTTGGTGATGAGGCCGATCCTGACCGGCGCGCCGGTGGCTTTCGTGCCCGGGAACGAGCTCGCCAAGGCGGCCGGTATTTCCGTGCTGGCAGCGGTGGTCGAACCACCTCCGCTGCCGCCGCATCCCGCGAGGAGGACCGTGGTCGACACCAGCGCGGCCGCCGCGCGCGACCGGGGTGAGGAGAGGGCTCGTCCGACCGACTCGATCATGTCTGCGTCCCAACGTGTCGGCGAGTGCCCGGCACTCGCTGCGATCAGCGGCCGGCGGCGCCGTGCGGCGACGCTGCCGTCCGAGAAAGTGAGGAGAGAGCCGCGCGTGGAGGTCGAACGGCACGAGGGCCGGGCGCCGCGGCAGACCATGCCGGCCGGCGTGCCGAGGGCTTGCCGAGGACTTCACGACCGGCGACGAGACGGACCTGCTCCGACGAAGGAAGAGGGGCAGCCGATCCCCGGAAGCAGTGGCCCGCAAGAAAGAAGAGTATACGTAATTGAGTCACCCTGGAATGGGTCGTGCGAGACCTGTCCATGCGATCGGCCCCTCATTCGGCAACGCGCCCGGAATGAGGGGCCTGAATGTAGAGATGGTCGGGTCAGTGACCGCGATGGACCCAGCCCGCGTCGTGCCAGTACGTCTCGAGGTTCTCCATCGGCTCGGGCCAGGTCTCGACGTAGGTGACGCCCTCCGGCCCGGCCGTCATGAGATAGGGAGTTCCGGCCTCGCTGATCCAGAACTCGCCCGGACCGATGGTCCGGCTGCCCTCTTCCCCGTCCTTGCCCCAGGCGACATGGAACGCGCCGCCGAAGACGATGATCAACTCATCGAGGTTGTGATGATGGCGGGGGACCGCGAAGCCCGGCGCGCACCGCAGGCCGTTCAGGTTGAACGACGGGTCCACCTTCGTCGACCACCACATGTTCCCCTTGAAGGTCTGCTCCATGTCGACCGGAGCGTCGGCCAGGAGACCGCCCTCGTGCCACAGGTACGTGGGAGCGGACTGGTCGACCGGCAGCTCGATCCAGCCCTCGTCCGACAGCAGATTGAAGAACTCGATTCCCATGCCCCGATACTGGGGACCGGGGTGGGACGTGTCATGCGTGAATCCCGTTGGCCGGGACCGGGTAGTTCTCGCCGGACGGGTCTCGATGAGCGGAACCTGTCGACGACACCGTGTCGGGCCGCGCATACGGTCGCCGCGTGACTCTTACATTCGGTGATCTGGTGGAAGACGCGGACTGGGTTCCCATGGGTCTGGAGCAGCAGGGCCATCCCCAGTACTTCTGGAACGACGGCGGCCTGCTCCGGGACGCACCCGTGGACTTCGCGGCGACGTTCGACGGGGCGATGTGGGTGACCACCAAACCCATCGACGTACCGCACTTCAACCGCAACCCGCTGCGCGTACGCCCGGACTTCACGGTGCCCCGGCACCACCACAACGTCGACGAGATGCTCTTCGTCTTCGCGGGCGAGTACAGCATCGAGCACTACGAGTCCGGTGAGCCGCAGACCGTACGGGTCGGTCCGGGGGACGTCTTCCTCAGCCGGGCCGGCACGCCGTACACGATGACGGCGGGACCCGAGGGCGTCACCTACATCGAGACCTGGCCCAAGCCGGTGCGGGAGCTGGAGACGTACTGGCACGACGTCGGCTGGGTCCGGCGGTAGGTCCTCGACATGATCGTGTCCCGGCCCCTGGGGGCCGGGACCACGGATCGGACGGGTCAGTCGGTCCAGAGGAACCGGTCGGCGACCCGGTGGTGGTTGTAGACGGTCATCTCCTGCTCCTCGCTCAGCCGGTGCCCGTCGAAGCTGGGGGAGTGCATGCCCACGGTCACCTCCTTGGCGTTCGTCAGGTCCTGCGTGAAGATCTCGCCGAGGTCGGCCTCACGGAAGTCCTCGAAGAACTGGGGCTGGAAGTCCCGCTTCTTGTCGTAGTCGGCGACGGGGACCTGGTCCAGGCTGAAGATCTCGAACAGGCAGCTGTCCGGGTCCAGGCCGTTCGGCCGCGCCCGGTAGCCGAAGACCGAACCCTGGTTGGGCAGCAGGATCGTGTTCGGGAACACGTTCCACGCCGTACCGGCCTCCGCCCACTGCCGGGGCGTGATGTCCGGCCAGTCGTAGCCCTCCGCGAGCGACAACTCCTTGTACAGCTGGAGGTAGTACTGGCCGGCGGTCATCCCCTCCGGCACCTCCGCCGTCTTCAGCGCCTCGGCGGCCCGCCAGCTCCGCTCGTTCTCCAGGCCCCGCATGTCGTCGGCGATGTACTGCACGCTCAGCGCCACGCTGAGCCGCTCGTCGGTCACGCCCCCGGTGCCCCGATTGGCCGGGTCCTTGGCGGTGTCCTTCTTCTTCGGGCCGACGCTCGAATAGTGGGCGTGCCGTTCGTACACCGTCGTGGGCGCCCACATCCGGTTCTCGAGTTCCTTCATCGAGGCGATGTTCGTGTTCGACTTGTCGAAGCGGTAGAGCTGCGGATGCGTTCCCGCCACGTGATAGGCCTCGAGGAATCCGTCCAGCGCGGTCTTCCAATTGCAGGGCAGCAGCACGCTCTTGTGCCACCGGTAGCGCATGTTCTCGAACTGGAACGGCGCGAAGATCCGCGGGATCGGGTCGAGGTATTCGAGGAGCGGTTTCGCGTCGGGGTCCATGTTGATGAACACGAACCCGCCCCACTGCTCCGCCCGTACCTGGACCAGGCCCAGGTCGTCGTCGGAACGCGGCACGAACTCCTCACGGTCGAGCACCAGCCTGATCGAACCGTCCAGGTTCCAACGCCAGCCGTGGAAGGGGCAGATGAGCGAGCCGACCCGCCCCCGGCCGCGCGCCAGCCGCGTACCGCGATGCCGGCACGCGTTGAAGTAGGCGCGGATCGAGTCCCTGCCTTCCCGCACGACCAGGATCGAATGACCACCGATCTCGTACTCGACGAAACACCCGACGCCCGGCAGTTCCTCAAGTCGGCAGGCCAGCAACCACGCCCGCGTGAACACCTTTTCCAGCTCCAGCTTGAGGAACTCGGCGTCCAGATAACGGCCCTTGGGCACGAACGCACGGGACAGCCGGTACTTCTCCGGCACCTTCTCGGCGGGCACATCGCCCTCGAACCAGGGAACCCGACGCTCCACTTGGGGCTCAACCACTGCAGACACCGATCACCACTCCTCCACTCGACATGCGTGTACGGCTCCAGGCGGCCGCAAGGGGACGTCAGCCGGCGTCGGGGCCGGCGACCTCGGTCCCGTCGGCGCGCCGCACCACGTGGATGCAGTTGCCCGGGCACTCGTCGGCGGCGTCGATCACATCGAGACGCAGCCGCTCCGCCACATCGGCCTGCGAGCCCTCGGGCGTCAGCAGTTCCCCGTCGGCGGCGTCCTTGACGTAGGCCAGTCCGTCGCCGCCGAACTCGAAGACATCGGGGGCGTACTGGGTGCACAGACCGTCACCCGTGCACAGTTTCTGATCGATCCACACCCGCACCTCATCGCTCACGCGTGTCACCCTCCTCGTCCCGGTGGACGCCGTGCCGTCATAGCGGTGGCGGTGAGAACGACTCTCCACTCGGCGTCCGGGGCCGTCCACCGGCCGTCCCATCAGCCGGGACCTGCGCGGACGTCCCTGCTCGGAGCCGTCCTACACTCAGCCGGCCGACCGTCCCGCCGAGCCGGGTTCCCGTCCGTCGTGCCCGTCGCCGTACCGCCATCCGTGCGCCAGGGCGCCGGAGCGCGCCCCGTCCACATTCCCCAGGAGGCCGGCCCGTGGCCGAGACCGTGACCACAGACATCCTCATCGTCGGCGCCGGCCCGATCGGGCTCTACGGCGCCTACTGCGCGGGCTTCCGCGGGCTGCGGACCGTCCTGGTCGACGCGTTGCCGCAGTGCGGGGGCCAGATCACCGCGCTCTACCCGGAGAAGGAGATCCGCGACATCGCCGCCGTCCCCGGCACCCGCGGCCGCGACGTCGTCACCGCCCTCAAGGACCAGGCCGACGCGTTCGACCCGGCCTACCTGCTCGGTCGCCAAGCCGTCGATCTCACCCACACACCCGAGGGACGACCCCAGGTCGCCCTCTCCGACGGCACCACCGTCGACGCCGGAGCGGTCGTACTGACCGCCGGGATCGGCACGTTCACGCCGCGCGCTCTTCCGGCGGGGGAGGAGTTCCTCGGGCGCGGGCTGAGCTACTTCGTCCCGGACCCGGCGGAACACGCCGACCGGGACGTCCTCGTCGTCGGCGGCGGCGACAGCGCGGTCGACTGGGCCCTCGCCCTGCACCCGATCGCCCGCTCGGTGACCCTCGTGCACCGGCGCGGCACGTTCCGGGCCCACGCGGCGAGCGTGCGCGAACTGCACGCCTGCGGAGTCGACATCGTCACCAACGCCCAGGTGGAGACCCTCACCGGCGACGACCTGCTGCGCCAGGCGCACCTGCGGGTCGACGGGGAGGAGGAGGCCCGGGTGCTGAAGGTGGACGCGGTCGTGGCCGCCCTCGGCTTCATCAGCAACCTCGGACCACTCGCCGACTGGGGCGTCGAACTGGAGCGGCGCACGATCGTCGTCGACACCAGGATGCGCACCACGGTCGACCGGGTGTACGCGGCCGGCGACGTCACCGCGTACCCCGGCAAGGTCCGTCTGATGTCGGTCGGCTTCGGGGAGGTAGCGACCGCGGTCAACAACGCGGCCGTCGCCCTGGACCCCGCGCTGTCCCTGTTCCCCGGTCACTCGACCGAGTCCGCTTGAACGCCCGGCTCCCTCTCCAAGAGCCCTTCTCCGAGAGGGAGTTGAGGAGGGCGGGACCTACCGGCTCTCGTCGGCCATGTCGACGGCGGCGATGTAGGAGAACGCCATCGACGAACCCACGGGACCGCCCGCGCCCGGGTAGATCCGGCCGGACATCGGCGCCATCGTGTTCCCCGACGCGTACAGACCGGAGATCACCGAACCGTCGGGCCGCAGCACGCGCGCGTG
Organism: Streptomyces colwelliae; assembly: GCF_048158785.1. Taxonomy (NCBI): domain Bacteria; kingdom Bacillati; phylum Actinomycetota; class Actinomycetes; order Kitasatosporales; family Streptomycetaceae; genus Streptomyces; species Streptomyces colwelliae. The sequence goes on from NZ_JBLTJC010000024.1 coordinate 49,812, forward strand.
CTCGTCGGTCTTCAGGCCCCCCTTGGTCCCCAGGTCGGACAGCACGATCGTGGCCGCGTAGAACGGCGGCTTGTCGATCACGCCCAGGCACGGGTTGGGCCCGTCGGTGTGGGACCCCGCGATGTGCGTGATCATCAGGTCCCAGGGATCCTCACCGCGGCCGAACTGCTCGTCCTTGCCGCCTCGGGCGTACCCGTTGAACTGCTCGACGCTCTCGGTGAGCGCACCCGCGGGCAGGCCGATCAGCTCCGCCAGTTCCTCCAGCGTGTCGGCCCGCTTCAGGACACCCGCGGCGAGGAACTTCTCGACGTCGAACCAGCCGGGCACCTGCGGTGCGACCGGCAGCCCCGCGAACGCCCGCCTGTTGTCGAGCTGGCGCTGGTCGAACACCCAGTGCGTGGGCAGATGCGACACGTGCGAGGACCGGTGCGCCTTGAGCATCTCGTGACCGGCGCGGTCGTAGGGGAGACGCTCGTTGAGGTAGCGCTGTCCGGCGGCGTTGACCCAGATGCCGCTCCAGACCGACGTGTAGAACACCGGGCGGGTGCCGGGCACGACGAGGCCCGGCGCGAACCACGACTCGTCGAGCAGGCCGGTCGCGGCGCCGATGTCGATGCCCGCGGTGAGGGCGTCGCCGGTGTTGCCCTCGCAGCCCTGGGTCCACTCGTCGGTGACCCCGGGCTGGAAGCGTTCACGCAGCGCGCCGTTCCGCTCGTAACCGCCGGCGGCGAGCAGGACGCCCCGCCCGGCACGGAAGGTCACCGGCTCGCCCTCGCTCAGGGCCTCGACCCCGACGACCGCACCGTCCTCGACGATCAGGCGCTCCAGCGCGGTGTTCGTGCGCACGGTCCCGTTGCCGGTCTCCATGAACGCGAGCAGCGCACGGCCGATGAGGGCCTGCCCGCCGATCATCTCCTGCGGGACCTCCACCCCCCAGCGCTCCGTCCACAGCGGCCTGCGCACCAGCGGTTCCAGGTCGCCGAGTTCGGACCGGTCGAGGTTCTCGGGGAAGACCGTGCGGCCCTGGGGCAGGCTCCCGGGTCGGCCGGCGAAGTAGTCGGGCACGCCCTGCCAGAAGAACCGGCCGAACCGCGGGTTCTTCTCCAACTCGTCGATCAGGGTGGGACCGGCCTGGAGGAAGGCCTCCCGCAGCGCGGCCGGCGAGTCGTCACCGACGATCGCGTCGAGGTAGGGGCGGGCGACGTCGGGGCCGTCCTCGACGCCGGCCCGCTGCTCGGCCGCGTTGCCCGGCAGCCAGATCCCGGCGCCCGAATAGGCCGTGGTCCCGCCGACGTACTCCGTCTTCTCGATCACCAGCGTGCGCAGCCCACGGGAGGCCGCGGCGTACGCGCCGACCAGCCCAGCGCCCGAGCCGACGACGATGACATCGTAGGAATCAGCTGTGCCTTCGCCGCTCATGACGGTCCCTCTCGTGAAGTGTCGAGCACCGGACGGACACGGCCGACTCCTGCGGAAGCGGGCCGTGCCGAAAGAGAACAGTGCACTCAGTGACGGCTTGCGTTCGACGCCGCCTCAAGGTGCGCGAACCCCTGGGCAGCCTCCTCGTCCAGCTCCATGACCTCGACGAAGTGCCCCAACTCGGCTGTCATGTCGAGGTACCCGAACCGGATGGCACCGCTGTCCCCGTACTGCTTCCACGACCTGCCGCTCGCGGCGACGATCGCGGACGCCTCGTCGAAGTCGTCGACGCGGAAGCCCAGATGATGCAGCGTCGCCGGCTCCCCGGGCCTGACGGCCCCGCGATAGAGGTCGACCATGCCGCCGACCGGGCGGATGATCTCCAGGTTGGTCGGACCGGCGTTGACCAGGGCGACATCGATGACCCACTCGTCGGCGGGCACTCCGTCCACCACGACGAAGGTGCCGCGCGGGTCGTCGGCGCCGGCGGGCGGCAGACCGCCGCCGAGCGACGACTTGAAGTGCCTGACGCACTCGACCGTCCCCAGCCTCGACTCCAGGAACGCGGCCGCGGCGTCGATGTCGTCGGTCACGTATCCGAGCTGCATGAAGTTGCGGAAGAGGTCACTCAACGATCGCACTCGGCACCCCTTGTTCTGATCGACTCGATCGGTCCGATCGGCCACGGGGAACGACTGTCCCCCCGCCCTCCGCGGTCGTCCATCGCATGTCCCACCAGACGGAATCGGCCGCGTGGCCCCGGCTGCGGAGTGGCACGATGCGGCGATGACCACATCGAGTGCGGGGACGGCGCCGGTGACCGTGGACCGGGCGGCGATCGAGCACCGGCTGATCACGATGCGCAAGTCGGTCGTACAACTCGACTCGCTCGGACGGCTGGACAGCGCGCGCCTGGCGAACGACCCGGGCACCGGACTGGCCGTCGAGCGCGTCCTGGCCCTTCTGAACGACCTCGCCATCGTCATCAACCGGCATGTCTGCGAAGGAGTGTTGGGCGAAGCGCCGCCGCGGACACCCACCGCCTCGTTCGGCGCGGCGGAGCGGGCCGGGCTGATCGACGCCGGACTGGCGGCCGCCCTCACCCCGGCGGACGGACCGCACCACGTCCTGGTGCAGCTGTGTCTGGACACGGAGCCCGAGGAGGTCGCCGCGGTCGTGTCCGCCGCGCGGTCCGGATACCGGGAGTACGTGCGGCAGGTCACCGACTGGATCAGCGCGAGTGCGCCCGGCCGGGCGGTGTGAAGGTTCAAACGGCGGTGACTACAGTGCGACCATGACCACGACGCCACGCTGGCTGGATGCCGAGGAGATGCGGGCCTGGCTCGCCTACGTCGAGTTCTCCACGCTCCTGTCCGACCACCTGAACCGTCAGCTGCGGCGCGACGCGGGGATGACGCACTCCGACTACATCCTGCTCGCCCACCTCTCCTCGATTCCGCAGGGCAGGCTGACCATGTCGGAGCTGGCCGAGCGCCTCAAGATCACGCGCAGCCGGCTGACCCACGCCGTGACCCGCCTCCAGGAGGCCGGTTACCTGGACCGCCACGAGGACCCCGAGAACCGGCGCAGCCAACTCGCCACGCTCACCGCGCAGGGACGCGAGTTCCTGGAACGCGCGGCCCCCGGCCACGTCGAGGCCGTACGCCGTGCGGTCTTCGACGCGCTGACACCCGAGCAGGTACGCCAGTTCGCGGAGATCGGCGAGGCGATCAACGCGGCGCTCCACCGCGAGGAGGACGCCGGGGACGACCAGGAGGCGTTGCCGTGGCGTCGGCGGTAGACCGTTCGTGAACCGGGGCCGCTAGCCCACGAGTTCACGCACGAGCGCGGCCACCTGCTCCGTCTCGATCAGGAACCCGTCGTGGCCGTACGGTGACTCGATCACCCGGAGCCGGTCCGCGGCCGGGATCCCCGTCGCCAACTCGGCCTGCTGGGACGGCGGATAGAGCCGGTCGGAGTCGACCCCGGCGACCAGTGTCCGCGCGGTCACCCGGCGCAGCGCCGCGCGTGTGCCCCCGCGGTCGCGGCCGATGTCGTGGCTGTTCATGGCCTCGGAGAGGGTGACATAACTGCCCGCGTCGAAACGGCGCACCAACTTGGCGGCGTGATGGTCGAGATACGACTCGACCTGGTACCGGCCACCGTTCCACGGGTCCTCCGCACCCTGCGCCGTACGGCCGAAGCGGACCGCCAACTCCGGCTCGCTGCGGTAGGTGACATGGGCCAGGCGGCGGGCCAGGCCGAGTCCCGCATGGGGACCCCGGCCGGTGTCGTGGTAGTCGCCGCCGTGCCAGTGCGGGTCCGAACGGATCGCGTTGAGCTGGATGCCGGCCCACGCGATCTGCTCGGCGCTCGCCGCCGCCGTGGTGGCGAGCAGCAGGAGCGCGTCCGTGCGCTCCGGAAACGTCACGGCCCACTCCAGCGCGCGCATCCCGCCCATGGAGCCGCCGATCACCAACGCCCAACGCCCGACGCCCAGTTCGTCCGCCAGGCCGGCCTCCACGGCGACCTGGTCGCGCTGGGTCAGAAAGGGGAAGCTCCCGCCCCAACTCCGGCCGCCGGGGCCGGGTGAGGACGGTCCGGTGCTGCCCTGACAGCCGCCGAGCACGTTCGGCGCGACGACGAACCACCGTTCCGTGTCCAGGACTTGACCGGGTCCGACGAGCGCGTCCCACCAGCCGGCGGTGGGGTGACCGGGCCCGGCGGGCCCGGCGACATGGCTGTCGCCGGTGAGCGCGTGCAGCACCAGCACGGCGTTCGAGCGGTCCGGCGCGAGCCGCCCCCAGGTCTCGAACGCCAGCCGTACACCGGGCAGTTCACCGCCCGCCTCCAGCGCGAGGGGCTTCTCCCGGGTGTGCCACTGGCGGCGCCCGGGCGGATCCCCCTCCCGCCAGGCCCCGGAGACCGGCGGAAGGGGGAGGGCCGACGGCGTCGGTACGGTGCTCAGGACGCGCCCTTGGCCGCGCGGAACCCGGCCTCCAGGTCGGCCATCAGATCCGCGAGGTTCTCGATGCCGACCGACAGCCGCACCAGCCCCGGCGAGGTACCGGTCGCCGCCAACTGGGCTTCGTCCAGCTGACTGTGGGTCGTCGACGCGGGGTGGATGATGAGACTGCGTACGTCTCCGATGTTGGCGAGATGGCTGAACAGCTCGACCGCGTCCACGAACCGCTTCCCGGCCTCGACCCCGTCACGGAGCTCGAAGGCCAGCACCGCACCGGCACCGCGCGGAAGATAGCGCCGGCCCGCCTCGTACCAGCGGTTCGACTCAAGTCCCGGGTAGTGGACGGCGGCCACCTCGTCGCGCTGCTCCAGCCACTCCGCCAGAGCCTGCGCGTTGGACGAGTGGCGTTCGATGCGCAGGCTCAGGGTCTCCACGCCCTGGAGGAGCAGGAACGCGGAGTGCGGTGAGACCGCCGGGCCGAGGTCGCGCAGCAGCTGCACGCGCAGCTTGACGGCGAAGGCGCCCGGGCCCAGCGCCGGCCAGTACCGGAGGCCGTGGTAGCTGGGGTCGGGCTCGTTGAAGTCGGGGAAGCGCTCGGCGCGCGCGCCGAAGTCGAAGGTGCCGCCGTCGACCACGACACCGGCGATGGTGGTGCCGTGCCCGCCGAGGAACTTCGTCGCCGAGTGGACGACGATATCGGCACCGTGCTCGATCGGCCGCAACAGGTACGGCGTCGGCACGGTGTTGTCGACGATCAGCGGGACGCCCGCCCCGTGTGCGACGTCCGCCACGCCTCGCACGTCGAGGACGTTGCCGCGCGGGTTCCCGAGCGTCTCCGCGAACAGGGCCTTCGTGTTCGGGCGGACCGCCGCCCGCCACGCCTCCAGGTCGTCGGGGTCGTCGACGAACGACACCTCGATGCCGAACTTCGGCAGCGTGTGCCGGAAGAGGTTGTACGTGCCGCCGTACAGGGAGGTGCTGGAGACCAGGTGGTCGCCCGCGGACGCCAGGGTCAGGATCGCGAGGGTCTCCGCGGCCTGTCCGGAGGCGAGGGCCACCGCGTCGACTCCACCCTCCAGGGCGGCGACGCGCTGCTCGAAGACGTCCTGGGTGGGGTTGTGGATCCGGGTGTAGATGTTGCCGGGCTCGGCCAGCGAGAACAGGTCGGCGGCGTGCTGGGTGTCGCGGAACACGAACGAACTGGTCTGGTAGATCGGCGTCGCCCGCGCCCCCGTCGTCGGGTCCGGCGCGGCACCGGCGTGGATCTGCTTGGTCTCGAACGACCAGGCCGAGGTGTCGGGACCTGCGGGCTCGTCCTCGGGGGTGTGACCCGCGGTGACGGAGTCGATGGGCTGGCTCATGGCTCTCCCTTGTGCGGAGCGTGCGGGGGTGCGGGCGTGCGTGAGGAGACCGCGGGGCCGCCGTCCGGACCGTAAGCGGGCAGGACGGAGGACAGCGCGGCGCGCTGGTGAAGCGAGGGGTCGGATGCCGGAGCGGAGCGTCAGCTCGCGGCGTAACACCCCGTGCTGGTGACACGCACGTAGTCGACGTGGCGGCGGGTCACGAGCACGGTCATGCAGTGAGAGAACCACAGCCGGTGTCCGGGAACCAGCGTGACGTGGGGAGTTGAAACACGACTGCCACAACCACGCCGGCCCCCGGTGCCGTTCACCCCGCGGACGCCAGCAGCGCCGTACGACCGCCCAACGCGCTGGAGAAGTGATCCGTGACCTGCTCCAGCGCCGCGGCCGTGGCGGACGCGACGGTCAGGGTGCCGTCCTCGCCGACCGTGATGTCCTTGTCGAGGGTGAACCAGCCCGGCACGATGTGCGAGGGCCCCATGGAACTCAGCACCGGACGCAACGCGTAGTCGATCGCCAGCACATGGGCCGTGCTGCCGCCGGTGGCCAGCGGCAGCACCGTCTTGCCGGTCAGCGCGTATTGCGGGAGCAGGTCGAGGAGCGACTTCAGCAGGCCCGAGTAGGCGGCCTTGTAGACCGGTGTGCCGATCACCACCCCGTCCGCCTGCTCGAACAGGGCCGTGGCGGCGACGATCGCCGGATGCCCGAAGTCGGCGCCCAGCAGGGCCTGCGCGGGCAGGGTGCGCACTTCCAGCGGGATCACGTCATGGCCTTGGCGGCGGAGCCGGTCGTCCAGGTGGCGCAGGAGTCGGGTGGTGCGCGAGGCGGGGGAGGGGCTGCCGGAGACGGACAGGATCGAGGCCATGACGGGACCTTTCGAGGTCGGATTCAGACGGAGTACCGGGTGGGCGCTGGCGTGCTCACCAGGCGCTCGACCGCACCGTGATCAGCGGCCGCAGTTCGTTGCGCAGGGTCTCCAGGAAGGTGACGACCTCGGAGGCCACCGACCGGTGCTGGAGGTCGTTGAGGACGTCGTGGTGAGCGCTGTGCACGACCGAAAGCCGGGCCCGGGCAAGGGACTTGGCGGTGTGCGCGAGCGCCTCGTGGCCCGCGAGGGGGTCGGAGTCGCCGACGAGCAGCAGCACCGGCACGGCGGCCTCACTGTCGTAGGCGGCGGCGAGCACGGCCTCCGGGATCGCGTCGTCGAGCGAGCCGCGCCGCACCTCGGCGTCCTGGGTGAGGAGGCCCCGGTGGGCCGGGCAGGAGGTACGGACGTCGAGTTCCTCGTCCCAGGTGCCGGCGGT
>NZ_JBLTJC010000025.1:0-56140 GCF_048158785.1 Streptomyces colwelliae
GCGGCCTCGCGGACGAGGGAGAGGGGCTGGCCGTCGGCGTCGACGACGACCAGGGCGCGGGCGCCGGCGGCGTTGGCACGGCGCAGGGCCTCGGAGAGCGGGGTGTTGGTCTCGACGGGGACCGCGCCCGCCACGGCCTCGGCGTCAACCTCGGGCGCCTCGGCCGCTGGGAGGAGGCCCTCGCCGAGTCCCGCGACGTGTGCGCCATCCGCGAGCGCGTCCTGGGCGCCGACCACACCGACACCCTGGTCAGCCGCCGCGAGGTCGCCGTAGGCCTCGGCTGGCTGGGCCGGTGGGCCGACGCCCTGACCGAGTACCGCCGGGTGGCCGCCGCCCGCGAGCGCGTGCTCGGCCCGGACCACCCGGACACCCTCGCCAGCCGCAACGACGAGGCCCACTGCCTGGAACAGCTCGGCCGCAACGCCGAGGCGGTCGAGCTGTACCGCCGGGTGGCGGCGCTACGGCAGGGGCGGGCGTCCGGCGGTCACTGAGGGCAGGGTGCCCGTCCCCCCTCTGGCCGATCTGGATCACCTCGTGTTACGAAGAACCATGCCTGCACACGAGGGACACGGACACCGGACGTACGACGCCGTCATCGTCGGCGGTGGTCACAACGGCCTGGTCGCCGCCGCCTACCTGGCCCGGGCCGGGCGCTCCGTGCTCGTCCTGGAACGCCTCGGCGGCACGGGCGGCGCCGCCGTGTCGACGCGCCCGTTCGCCGGGGTCGACGCGCGGCTGTCCCGGTACTCGTACCTGGTCAGCCTGCTGCCCAAGAAGATCGTGCGGGACCTCGGCCTCGACTTCCGCGTCCGCGGCCGCACCATCTCGTCGTACACCCCCGCCGAACGCGACGGACGCCCCACCGGCCTCCTCGTCGGCGGCGGCGAGCGCCGCACCCGCGACGCCTTCGCCCGGCTGACCGGCGGCGACCGCGAGTACGCGGCCTGGCAGCGGCTCTACGGCATGACCGGCCGCCTCGCGCAGCGGGTCTTCCCCACGCTCACCGAACCGCTGCCCACCCGCGACGAACTGCGTCGGCGCGTGGACGACGAGGACGCCTGGCGGATGCTCTTCGAGGAGCCGATCGGCGTCGCGATCGAGGAGAACTTCACCGACGACCTGGTCCGGGGTGTCGTCCTCACCGACGCCCTCATCGGCACCTTCGCCGACGCCCACGACCCCACGCTCGCCCAGAACCGCTGCTTCCTCTACCACGTCATCGGCGGCGGAACCGGCGCCTGGAACGTCCCCGTCGGCGGCATGGGCGCCCTGACCGACGCCCTCGCCACCACCGCGCGCGAGGCCGGTGCCGTCCTCGCCACCGGGCACGAGGCCGTACGGATCGACACGGACGGACGCGCCGCCGAGATCACCTACCGCACGGCCGAGGGGGAGGGAACCGTAGCCGCCCGGCACGTCCTGGTCGGCGCCTCGCCGCAGCAACTGGCCGCCCTCACCGGCGACGAGCCGCCCGCGCCCGCCGAGGGCGCCCAGCTCAAGGTCAACATGCTGCTCAAGCGGCTGCCCAGGCTCCGCGACACCTCGGTCGACCCGCGCGAGGCGTTCGCCGGCACCTTCCACATCGCCGAGGGCTACGGCCAACTGGCCGCCGCACACGCCCAGGCCGCGTCCGGTTCGCTGCCCGCCGCACCGCCCTCCGAGATCTACTGCCACTCCCTCACCGACCCGAGCATCCTCGGGCGGGACCTGGTCGAGGACGGCTACCAGACCCTCACGCTCTTCGGTCTGCACACTCCGGCGCGGCTGTTCGAACGGGACAACGACGCCGTACGCGACGAGCTGTTGAAGGCGACGCTGGCCCAGTTTGACAACCACCTCGCCGAACCCCTCGCCGACTGCCTGGCCACCGACACCGACGGCCGCCCCTGCATCGAGGCGAAGACCCCGCTCGACCTGGAACGCGACCTCCGGCTGCCCGGCGGCAACATCTTCCACCGCGAACTGTCCTGGCCGTACGCCCAGGACGACACGGGCTGTTGGGGCGTCGAGACCCGCCATGCGAACGTCCTGCTGTGCGGGGCGGGCGCGGTGCGGGGCGGCGGCGTGAGCGGGGTGCCGGGGCACAACGCGGCGATGGCGGTGCTGGAGGCGGGTGAATGATGTCCTCCGTCCGGGATTTCTACGACGCGCTCGCCGCCGACTACCACCTGATCTTCCGGGACTGGGACGTGAGCATGGCCCGCCAGGCGAAGGCACTGGACGGAGTCGTCCGGGCTCGGTCGGGTGCGGGGCCACACCAGGTACTGGACTGTTCATGTGGGATCGGCACACAGGCGATCGGACTGGCGGGCGTCGGACACCGGGTGATCGGGAGTGATCTGAGCCCGGCCGCTGTCGCGCGGGCCGCCGTCGAGGCCGCGGCCCGGGGTGTCCGCCTTCCGGTGACCGTGGCGGACATGCGGGCGCTGCCGTTCCGGGCAGCCGCGTTCGAAGTCGTGGTCTGTGCCGACAACTCCCTCGCGCATCTGCTCACCGCCGACGACGTCGGTACGGCTCTGGCCGGCATGCGACGGGTCCTGCGCGACGACGGGCTCCTGATGATCAGCATCCGGGACTACGACGGGCTCCGGGCCGAACGGCCCACGTCGACGCCTCCCCAGCTGTCGACGACCACCGAAGGCCGCGCGATCACCTTCCAGTTGTGGCACTGGCACGAGGACGGCGAGCGGTACGACCAGGAGTTCTTCCAGCTCCTGCCCGTGGGCGACGGTTGGGAGGTGCGGGTACGCCATGTCACCTCCTGGGCCCTGACCCGCGGCCGGTTGAGCGCCGCGGTGGCCGACGCGGGCTTCACGGACGTCAGTTGGCACGAGCCGGAGAGCAGCGGCTTCTACCAGCCCGTGCTCACGGCGCGCCCGGCCTAGCCGTCGAGAAAATCTGACGGAGCATCAGAAAAGGCCTTCCGTCGTCCGGAGGACTGCGGCATTCTGCGCCCATGCAGACGGAGTTGAGCAAGAAACTGGGAGTCGAGCACGCCATTTTCGGCTTCACGCCGTTCCCCGCCGTCGCCGCGGCCATCAGCCGGGCCGGCGGTTTCGGAGTGCTCGGCGCGGTCCGCTACACGGCCCCCGACGACCTCAAGCGCGACCTCGACTGGCTGGAGGCGCACGTCGAGGGGATGCCCTACGGCCTGGACGTCGTCATGCCGGCGAAGAAGGTCGAGGGCGTCTCTGAGGCCGAGGTCGAGGCGATGATCCCGGAAGGGCACCGGCAGTTCGTCACCGAGACCCTGGCCAAGTACGGCGTGCCCGAACTCGCCGAGGGCGAGGTGTCAGGCTGGCGCATCACCGGGTGGATGGAACAGGTGGCCCGCAACCAGCTCGACGTCGCCTTCGACTACCCGATCAAGCTGCTCGCCAACGCGCTGGGGTCCCCACCGGCCGATGTCGTCGCCCGCGCTCATGACCGCAATGTGCTCGTCGCCGCGCTCGCGGGCAGCGCCCGGCACGCCCGCAAGCACGCGGAGGGCGGCATCGACATCGTCGTGGCCCAGGGCTACGAGGCGGGCGGCCACACCGGCGAGATCGCCTCGATGGTGCTGACGCCCGAGGTCGTCGAGGCCGTCGATCCGCTGCCTGTCCTCGCCGCGGGCGGCATCGGCAGCGGGCAGCAGGTGGCCGCCGCACTCAGTCTCGGAGCCCAAGGTGTGTGGCTGGGATCCGTATGGCTGACCACCACAGAGGCCGATATGCACTCGCCCGCCCTGACCCGCAAACTGCTCGCCGCCGGGTCCGGCGACACCGTCCGCTCCCGCGCCCTGACCGGGAAACCGGCCCGCCAACTGCGCACCGAGTGGACCGACGCCTGGGACGACACGGACGGTCCGGGCACCCTCCCCATGCCCCTCCAGGGACTGCTGGTCGCCGAGGCCGTCTCACGCATCCAGAAGTACGAGATCGACCCACTGCTCGGCACCCCCGTCGGCCAGATCGTCGGCCGCATGAACAGCGAACGCAGTGTCCAGGCCGTCTTCGACGACCTCACCCGCGGCTTCGAGCACGCCGTCGACCGCATCAACCGCATCGCCGGAAGGAGCGGCCAGTGAGCACCCAGGGTGAGACCACACAGGGCGTGAGCACACCTCCCGCCGGCTTCTGGGCCCAGGCGGCACAGGACCCCGACCGTGAGGTCCTCGTCGCTCCCGACGGCGAGGTGTGGACGGCGGGCCGACTGCACGCCGCCGCCAACCAACTCGTCCACGGTCTGCGCGCCGCCGGACTCGAACGCGGCGACGCCTTCGCGGTCGTCCTGCCCAACGGCGTCGAGTTCTTCACGGCCCATCTCGCCGCCACCCAGGCCGGGTTCTACCTCGTCCCCGTCAACCACCACTTCGTCGCACCCGAGATCGCCTGGATCGTCGCCGACTCCGGCGCCAAGGTGCTCATCGCGCACGAGCGGTTCGCCGAGGCAGCCCGCCAGGCCGCCGACGAGGCGGGCCTGCCCGCCAGCCACCGGTACGCGGTCGGCACGGTCGAGGGCTTCCGGCCGTACGCCGAACTCCTCGACGGACAACCGGAGTCGGCGCCCACGGACCGCACGCTGGGCTGGGTCATGAACTACACCTCCGGCACCACCGGCCGCCCCCGCGGCATCCGCCGCCCCCTGCCCGGCAAGCCGCCCGAGTCGGCGTACCTCGGCGGATTCCTCGCCATCTTCGGCATCAAGCCCTTCGACGACAACGTGCACCTCGTCTGCTCACCGCTCTACCACACGGCCGTCCTCCAATTCGCGGGCGCGAGCCTGCACATCGGGCACCGGCTGGTCCTGATGGACAAGTGGACCCCGGAGGAGATGCTCCGCCTCATCGACCGCGAGAAGTGCACCCACACACATATGGTCCCCACCCAGTTCCACCGCCTCCTCGCCCTCCCCGAGGACATACGGGCGCGCTACGACGTCTCGTCCATGCGGCACGCCATCCACGGCGCCGCCCCGTGCCCCGACCATGTGAAGCGGGCGATGATCGACTGGTGGGGCCACTGTGTGGAGGAGTACTACGCGGCCAGCGAGGGCGGCGGTGCCTTCGCGACCGCCGAGGACTGGCTGAAGAAACCCGGCACGGTCGGCAAGGCCTGGCCCATCAGCGAACTCGCGGTCTTCGACGACGACGGCAACCGGCTTCCGCCCGGTGAACTCGGCACGGTGTACATGAAGATGAGCACCGGCGGCTTCGCTTACCACAAGGACGAGGCCAAGACGAAGAAGAACCGCATCGGCGACTTCTTCACCGTCGGCGACCTCGGCTACGTCGACGAGGACGGCTACCTCTTCCTCCGCGACCGCAAGATCGACATGATCATCTCGGGCGGCGTCAACATCTACCCGGCCGAGATCGAGTCGGTGCTCCTTGCCCATCCCGCCGTCGCGGACGCCGCGGCCTTCGGCATCCCGCACGACGAGTGGGGCGAGGAGGTCAAGGCCGTCGTCGAACCGGCCCCCGGCCACGACCCCGGCCCGGCCCTCGCCACCGCGCTCCTCGACCACTGCGCCGAGCAACTCGCCGGCTACAAACGGCCCAAGAGCGTCGACTTCATCACCGAGATGCCCCGCGACCCCAACGGCAAGCTGTACAAGCGGCGGCTGCGGGACCCGTACTGGGAGGGGCGTACGCGGCCTGTGTGAGTGGGGCACATGTGGGTGCGGCCAGTATCCGGTAAGGGGAGGTGTGGTCCCGGTCCATGTGCGGCGGGACCACACCGACCCGTCCGCTTGACCCGCCCGGATGGTGGCCCGAGGATCATGTGTCATGACGACCGGACACGGCAGCACGGTTGACGGGGTACTACGACGCAGTGCCCGGCGCACTCCCGCACGCGTGGCGGTGGACTACGGCGAGCGCTCCTGGACGTACGAGGAACTCGACGACGCCGTCTCCCGCGCGGCGAGCGTGCTCCTCGACCAGGGCCTCGCGCCGGGCGACCGGGTCGGCGCCTACGGCCACAACTCGGACGCCTATCTGATCAGCTTCCTCGCCTGCGCCCGCGCGGGCCTCGTGCACGTGCCGGTCAACCAGAACCTCACCGGCGACGACCTCGCGTACATCGTCGGCCAGTCCGGCAGCACGCTGGTGCTCACCGATCCGGACCTCGCCGGTCGACTCTCCGACGATGTACGGACGTTGCCGCTGCGGGACGCGGACGGTTCGCTGCTGGAACGGCTGGCGTCCGCGTCGCCGTACGACGGGCCCGAGCCGCGCACCGAGGACCTGGTGCAGTTGCTCTACACCTCGGGCACGACCGCGCTGCCCAAGGGCGCGATGATGACCCACCGGGCCCTGGTGCACGAGTACTTGAGCGCGATCACCGCCCTGGACCTGAGCGCGGGGGACCGGCCGGTGCACTCGCTGCCGCTGTACCACTCGGCGCAGCTGCATGTGTTCCTGCTGCCGTACCTGGCGGTCGGGGCGACCAGCATCATCCTCGACGCGCCGGACGGCGACCGGCTGTTCGACCTGATCGAGGCCGGGCGCGCGGACAGCCTGTTCGCCCCGCCCACGGTGTGGATCGGCCTGGCGAACCGGCCCGACTTCGCGACCCGCGACCTGAGCGGGCTGCGCAAGGCGTACTACGGCGCGTCGATCATGCCGGTACCCGTCCTGGAGCGCTTGCGGGAACGGCTGCCCAAGCTGGCCTTCTACAACTGCTTCGGGCAGAGCGAGATCGGTCCGCTGGCCACCGTCCTGGGCCCCGACGAGCACAAGGGCCGGATGGACTCGTGCGGTCGTCCCGTCCTGTTCGTGGACGCGCGAGTGGTCGACGAGGACGGCAAGGAGGTGCCCGACGGCACGTCCGGTGAAGTCGTCTACCGCTCACCGCAGTTGTGCGAGGGCTACTGGGACAAGCCCGAGGAGACCGCCGCGGCCTTCCGCGACGGATGGTTCCACTCCGGCGACCTGGCGGTGCGGGACGCCCACGGCTTCTTCACCGTCGTCGACCGGGTGAAGGACGTCATCAACTCCGGTGGCGTACTGGTCGCTTCGCGCCAGGTCGAGGACGTGCTCTACACCCACGAGGGCGTCGCCGAGGTCGCCGTGATCGGCCTCCCCGACGACCGCTGGATCGAGGCCGTCACCGCGGTCGTCGTCCCGCGCGGCGAGGTCACCGAGGCCCAACTCATCGACCACGCGCGGGAGAAGCTCGCGCACTTCAAGGCGCCCAAGCGGGTCGTGTTCGTGGATGAGCTGCCGCGCAACGCCAGCGGAAAGATCCTCAAGCGGGAGCTGCGGGAGCGGTTCGCCGACTGAGCGTTCTCACCCGGGAGCCTGAGCATCCTCACCCGGGAGCCGAGGCCGGGGCGGGTGCCGGGGCCGTGCGCGCCTCCGCTCCCGCGATCGTGTCCCGCAACACCTCACGGGCCGCGGCGAGTTCGGCGGCACGGCAGTCGAGGTCGCTCAACTGGGCACGCAGCGCGTCGAGTACACCCGGGCAGGGCTGTACGGCCGCCTCGTCCGTGGTGCAGGGCAGTACCTGCCGGATGACCCGGGTGGGCAGCCCGGCGGCGAGGAGTGCGCGGATGCGGAGTACGGCGGCGGTGTCCGAATCGGCGTACTCCCTATAGCCGTTGGGCAGTCGCGCGGGTCGTAGCAGCCCCGCCCGTTCGTAGTAGCGCAGCAGCCGCTCACTGGTTCCCGTCCGCTCGGCCAGCTCCCCGATCAGCACAGGCCCGCACCCTTCTCCGACTTGACCTTCCAACGGTGTCAGGGCTCAACACTGGCTTCCGCCGCCCGCATTCCGCCGGGCGGCCGGCCCGCCCAGGGAGGCGCACATGATTCTCGACGCCCACAGCCATGTCCACGACCCGCTGGACGCCCACCTGTTGGCGCTCGACGACGCGGGCGTGGACCGCACGGTGCTGTTCCCCACCCGTGCCCACCCGGAACGGGCCACCGGCCTCGACTCCCTCCGTCACGAAATGGGCGCCCTGGAAAGGGCGTTGGCCGGCGGGTCCGGTGACGACGGATTCGCCCTGGCCATGCGGGAGTTGGACGAGGCCCTCGCCGCACACCCCGACCGTTTCCTCGGCTTCGGGTCCGTACCTCTCGGCCGTCCCGACGTCGAGACCGCGGCCCGCGTGGAGCGGGAGGTGACCGGCCGCGGGCTGTACGGCATCGGGGAACTCACCCCGCCCCCGGACCGGGCGGCCCTCGTCGAACCGGCGCTCCGGGCGGCCCACGACCACACCGGCCTCCCGGTGGTCGTCCACGGCGCCGCGCCCACGACCGCGGCGGACGTGCGCACACTCGCCGAACTGGCCGCCCGCTACCCGAAGGTGCCGCTGGTGATCAGCCAACTGGCCGGAGCCCACTGGATGGTGGCGATCGAACTGGCCCGCGCCACCCCCAACCTCCACCTCGAACTGTCCACCGCGAACATCGTCTTCGCCGTCCGCCTCGCCATCCACGAACTCCCCACCCGCACCTTCTTCGGATCGGACGCCCCTTATGGAGACCCGGTCGTCGCGCGCACGACGGTGGAACGGGTCACGTCTCCGGGCGAGGTGCGCGACCGGGTTCTGGGCGGGAACCTGGCGGAGCTGCTGGGGCTGGGCTGAGCAGGTGAATCCGTCCCGTGACGCGCCTCACCGCAGGGGAAGCAACGCCTCCCCGAGCTCGCGCCAGTACGGCATCGCCGACCGGCCCGGCTCGATCCCGATCACCTGTACGGCGACGTGGTCGGCGCCGGCCTCCACATGGCCGTGCAGCTTCCCCACGATGGTGTCCAGGTCGCCCCAGAACACGAAGTCGTCGACGAGCCGGTCGCTGCCGCCTCCGGTGATCTCCTCCTCGGCGTAGCCCAGGCGGCGGAACTTCGTGATGTTGTAAGGGGTGTTGAGATAGTCGTGCAGATGGTCGCGTGCGATCGCGCGTGCCGTGTCCGGGTCCGACTCGAACAACACCGCGTGTTCCACGGCCAGGAAGGCGTCCGGACCGAGGATCTCCCGTGCCTGGGCGGTGTGTTGGACGTTGACGTGATACGTCTTCGCGCCGCCCGTGCGGTCGCGGGCCAGCTCCAGCATCCTGGGCCCGTACGCGGCCAGGATGCTGCGCAGGGGGGCTTCGGGCGTGGGGTTGGGTGTCTCCCTGGCCAGGGTGTCCATGGCGTCGAGGTACTCGGCCATGGCTGCCAGCGGCTTGGTGCCCGGCTGAGGCGTCCCACCGAGTCCCAGGCCGAGCACATGCCGGTCCGGATAGGCGTCGGCGAGGAGGAGGGCGGCGCCGTACGCCCACCGGGCCTCGCGCGACGTGATGCGGGCGATGGCGTTGACGACGTGCATCCGCTCCGTGCAGGAGAGCAGATATCCGGCGTGCGTGAACGCGTCCCGACCGAGCAGCTCGGGAATCCACAGCGCCCGCCACCCCTGCTCCTCGAGGCCCTGGACCGACTCCCGCACCTGCGCGGCCGGCTGGTACTCGAAGTCGAACGTGTAGATCCCGAATGTGTCCAGCTCCAGGCCCTCGATACCGCCCATGGAACAACCCCTCGTGTGTGACTCGCGAACGACGCCGATGGATACGCATCGAAATATCGCAGAATCTCGATATGAGACGCAAGTGCACGGTGGGCAACCGGAGTTGGGTGATCGTCTAGAGGGCGCGTCCCAGCTCGGCGACCAGTTGGGCGATGCGCTGCTCGTCGCGCCGGTAGTGGGTCCACTTGCCGACCCGCGTCGCCCGCACCAGACCGGCCCGCTGGAGTTCCGCCATATAGGCCGACACCGTCGACTGGGCCAGCCCGGCCCGGGCCTGGATGTGGGTCACGCACACACCCACCTCGACGGGGTCGGCTATGGCGCCCTCCAGGGAGAAGTGGCGCTCGGGCTCACGCAACCACTGGAGCAGCTGGAACCGCATCGGGTTCGACAGCGCCCGCAACGCGCCGACCAGGTCGGGATCGGGTGAGGTCGCAGTCTCCGCCATGGGTCCGGAGTATAGGTCGACACCTACGATTCGAAGAATGTCGATGTGCGTGAAGACTGAGGTGGGGGCCGCGTCAGGACGTCCGCAGGTCCACGATGCGGCGGATCTTGCCGACACTGCGCTCCAGTGACTCGGGTTCCACGATCTCGACCGCGACCGAGACGCCGATGCCGTCCTTCACGGCCGTGGTGATGGCGCGGGCAGCGGCCTCCCGGGTCTCGGGGGTCGCGCCGGGGCGCGCCTCGGCCCGTACCGTGAGGGCGTCGAGGCGGCCCTCCCGGGTGAGCCTGAGTTGGAAGTGGGGTGCGACGCCCGGGGTGCGCAGGACGATCTCCTCGATCTGGGTGGGGAACAGGTTCACCCCGCGCAGGATCACCATGTCGTCACTGCGGCCGGTGACCTTCTCCATGCGCCGGAAGGCGGGTCGGGCGGTGCCGGGGAGCAGGCGGGTCAGGTCCCGGGTGCGGTAACGGATCACCGGCATGGCCTCCTTGGTGAGGGAGGTGAACACCAACTCGCCCTTCTCGCCCTCGGGCAGGACCTCGCCGGTGATCGGGTCGACGACCTCCGGGAAGAAGTGGTCCTCCCAGATGTGCAACCCGTCCTTGGTCTCCACGCACTCCTGCGCGACCCCCGGACCGATCACCTCCGACAGCCCGTAGATGTCGACCGCGTCGATCACGAACCGCTCCTCGATCTCCCGCCGCATCTGCTCGGTCCAGGGCTCCGCCCCGAAGATCCCGACCCGTAGAGAGGTGCCGCGCGGGTCGACCCCCTGCCGCACGAACTCGTCGAGGAGGGTGAGCATGTAGGACGGGGTGACCATGATGATCTCGGGCTTGAAGTCCTGGATGATCTGCACCTGGCGGGCCGTCATACCGCCAGACGCGGGGATGACCGTACAACCCAGTCGCTCGGCACCATAGTGAGCGCCCAGACCACCGGTGAACAGCCCATAGCCGTACGCCACATGCACCTTGTCGCCGGGCCGTCCGCCCGCGGCGCGGATGGAACGGGCCACCATGTCGGCCCACATGGAAAGGTCGTTCTCTGTATAGCCGACCACTGTGGGGCGCCCGGTGGTGCCGCTCGACGCGTGGATGCGGCGGATACGGTCCTCGGGGACGGCGAACATGCCGAACGGGTAGTTCTCGCGCAGGTCCACCTTGGTGGTGAACGGGAAAAGGGCGAGGTCGGAGAGTGCGCGGCAGTCGTCCGGGTGCACTCCGGCCGCGTCGAAGGACCCGCGGTAGAAGGGCACGTTCGTGTAGGCGTGCCGGAGCGAGGCCCGTAGCCGCTCCAACTGCAGTGTCCTGAGTGCGCCCTGGTCGAGCCGTTCCCCCGAGTCGAGCAGCTCCGCCGCGTCCGCCATCGGCGCACCCTTCCGTCAATCGTGCCATTTCGGGCGACCGATCATTCGGTCGACGTGTGTGGGAACAGTAATCCAGCCAGCCGCCCACCGGGGCAAGAGGTCTGGCCCCACTTTCTCGACGCGTCGCCCGGCAGAATGGGCGCGTGGATCTTCGTCCGGAACTCCTGCCACCGCCCGTCTCCCCGGCGCGAGTTGAGGAACTCGGCCGAGAGATCGAGCGGATCGAGACCCTCTGCCACGGCGCCGACCGACCGGCCGCGGAGGAGGCGGTGGCCGCGTTCGCCGAGGCGACGGGGCACGACTGCTCGGCGGCCGACTTCCTGGGTCACGCCGGGTCGCGGGGACGCTGGAGGAGTTCGCCCTGGAGGCCGCACGAGCGGCGTATCCGCGCTTGCCCGACGTCACCCGCGACGAACTCGTCGAAGTCGTCGAAGTCGTCGAAGTCGTCCGCAGGATCCTGTCCGGCGGCGCGGACGCCGAGTACTACCTCCGCCTCTTCCTCTTCACGACGAACGTGCCGCGTCCAGCGGCCTCTGACCTGATCTTCCATCCGCCGTCCGACCTCGCGGACGCCTCCGCCGAGCAGATCGTCGACGCGGCGCCGGCCCACCGCCCCATCGCCCTCTGATGAACTGCCTTGCGGTGGAGCCCGGTTGGCGGTGAGGATCGGCCGCATGCCGACCTTCACCGCCACCGACGGCACCGAACTCGCCTACCACGTCCGGGGCGAGGGCGAGCCGCTGGTCGTCCTGCCCGGAGGGCCCATGCGGGCCTCCGCATACCTCGGCGACCTGGGCGGACTGTCCGCACATCGTCGGCTGATCCTGCTCGACCTCCGGGGCACTGGCGACTCCGCGGCACCGGTCGACCGGACGTCGTACCGCTGCGACCAACTCGTCGATGACGTGGAAGTGTTGCGCGCCCACATGGGGTTGGACCATATGGATCTGCTCGCCCACTCGGCGGGCGGCAGCCTCGCGATGCTGTACGTGGCCCGGTATCCCGAGCGAGTCGCACGCCTGACCCTCGTCACCGCCACCCCGTGGGCACTGGACATGCCGGCCACGCCCGAGGACCGACTCGCCGCCGCACGGCTCCGGAAGGGCGAGCCGTGGTTCGAGGACGCGTTCGGGCCGTTCGAGGCGTGGCTGGCGGGCGAGGGCACCTTCGACCCGGTCTTCGAGCCCTTCTTCTACGGCCGTTGGGATGCCGTGGCCGAGAAACACTCCGCGCTCGCCGACGAGGAGTGCAACGACGAGGCTGCCGACCTGTACTTCTCCGAGGGTGCCTTCGACCCGGCCGCCACCCGGGCCGCCCTCGCGGACCTGTCCGCACCCGTCCTGGTCCTCGCGGGCGAGCTGGACGGCGGCCCCCGGCCCGACCTCGCCCGCCGTGCCGCCGACGTCTTCCGCGACGCCGAGTCGGCGGTCCAGCCGGGTGCCGGGCACTACCCGTGGCTCGACGACCCGGAGTGGTTCGTGGGCCGCGTTACCGCGTTCCTCGACGGTAGGAGCGGGTCTCTGCTCTCGGCAGAGTAGGCGAATGACTCGGCGGCCCACCGGCTACGTTCCTGGCATGGACACCGAGATCCGCGCCGTCAAGGCGAACGGCATCACCCTGGCCTGCCGCGCCTGGGGCCCCGAAGACGCGCCGCCCGTCCTCCTGCTCCACTGCCGGGGCGCCGACGGCACCGACTGGTTGCCCATCGCCGAGCGGCTCGCCACCGGAGCCGTCCCGCACCGCGTGTACGCCCCCGACCTGCGCGGCCACGGAACCAGCGACTGGCCCGGCACCGAGCCGGGTGCCACGGCGGAGGTGTACGCCTACGAGGCCATGCGGGACGACATGCTCGGCCTCCTCACCGCTCTCGGCATCGAACGCGTCGACGTCGTAGGCCACTCCCTGGGCGGCATCGTCGCGTATCTGCTCGCGCAGGAGGCACCCGGCGTCGTACGGCGGCTGGTTCTGGAGGACGTGCCCGCGCCGATCGCCTTCGACCCGCCACGGCCGCCCACCGAACGACCGGCCGGGGAGCTGCCGTTCGACTGGGCCATGATCGAGGCCACCGACGCCAAAGCGAACGATCCCGACCCCATGTGGTGGGACCACATGGGGCGGATCACCATGCCCACGCTGGTGATTGCAGGTGGCCCCACCAGCGGGGTTCCTCAGGACCGGGTCGCCGTGCTCGCCGAACGGATCCCCGACGCGGGCCTGGTGACCATCGACGCCGGACACCTCGTGCACGAGAACCGACCGGAGGAGTTCCTCGCCGTCGTGGAAGCGTTTCTCGCGGGGGAGCAGGTCACTTCGCGTACGCCGTCATGAAGCGGTCCCGGAACTTGTCCATGCTCAACACCGGTCCGTTGTCGGCCGGCTTGAGGCCGTCCGTCCAGCCCCAGCTGGAGATCTTGTCGAGCACCTTCGGGTCGTGGGCGACGATGGTGATCGGCACGTCCCGGTCGGCGGTGCCGCCGGTGACCGTCGGGACGGGCTGGTGGTCGCCGAGGAAGACGAGGACGGTGTTCTTGTTGCCGTAGCGCTGGACCCACTGGGTCAGGCTGTCCACGGAGTACTGGATGGCCTTGCGGTACTCGGTCCGCACGCGCTTCGCGCTCTTCCAGACCTCCGTCGGGTTCGTGCCCTCCTTCTTGATCTGGTTGAAGATCGTGCCGTCCCCGAGCTGGTCCCAGGGGATCGTGCGGGCGATGGGGGACCACGGGTTGTGGCTGGAGGCCAGGATGATCTCCGCCATGATCGGGTCGCGGTTCTTCTTGCCGTACTCCAGCTTCTCGAAGGACTCCAGGCTGAACTGGTCCGGCACCGGCGTCCAGCTGAAGTACGGGCCCTGGTAGCCGAGATGGGTGGAGTCGTAGATGTTGTCGAGGCCGAAGTACTTGCCCTCGGGCCAGGACTTGCGCACACCGGGGACGATGCCGACCGTGCGCCAGGCGCCGGTCTTCTGGAAGTAGCTGGTGAGGGTCGCGCGGGTGCTGGTGGTCACGGTCCGGTACCGCTGCTGGTTCTTGATCCACAGGCCGGACAGGAACGTCGAGTGCGCGAGCCAACTGCCCGCGCCCGTCACGGGCGACCTCAGCCACGCGCTGCGCGACGAGAAGCCGGCCGCCTTGAGCCGGGCGTCGCCCGCCGTGAGCGTCTTGTCCATCTCCGGTGCCATCGTCGGGTCGTCGAGCGCGACCCGGCCGTAGCTCTCGATGAAGGTGAACAGCACGTCCTTGCCGCGCAGTCCGGTCAGCAGCTGGTCGGGCGGGGTCTTCGCGAAGGCGTCGACGGCGAGCTCCTTCTTGAAGACGTCGGCGTCCCCCAGACCGTCACGGACGTACTGCACACGATTGCTGAGGAACTGGCTGTAGCCCTTGGTGGCGAGCGTGACACCGCCGACCTGCACGCTCAGGGTGAAGCACATGATCCACACAACACCGAGGACAAGTGTGGTGCGTACGGCCATGGGGCGGTGCCTGGCCATCACGTCCGCCAGCCGCACCATCGCGAGTGCGCTCGCGATGAGTACGGCGACCAGCAGGACGATCACACCGATGATCGCGAGCACCTCGCCCGAGCGACCGAACGAGTCCTTCATCCAGTCGGCCGCGTCATTCAACAGGACCCAGTCGAAGACCAGGTCGAACGGACGCGCCAAGGTCTCGTAGAAGCCCATGTCGAGGCACTTCAGGACGGTGGACAGCCCGACGAACGCACCCAGGACGACGGCGGTGATCCGCCGGGCCCGCGACGGCAGCGCGAGCAGCACGACCGCGAGGACGATCAGCTCCACGGGGAGGCGGAGGAACGACTGGAACGTCATCCGGTCGAGACGGTCGGGCATGACGAGCGCGACGAGCAGCAGCGCACCGGCCAGCACGCTCGTGCCCACCCCGACGGCACGGGAGGCGCGGGGGTAACGACGGCGCCAGCCGAACCAGCCCGCGCGGAGCGGGAGTTGGGACGGCTCCTCGGCAGAGTCATCAGTGGGTCCGACGGACTCGGCCACCTCGGCAGAATCAGCTGCCTTGGCAGAATCAGCCGGCTCGGCGGACTCAGTCGATTCAGCTGACTCAGTCGACTCGGGCGACTTCGCTGATTCGGGAGACTCGACCGATTCAGATGCGGCGGCCGAGTCGGGCGCGTCGGCAGAGGACGCTGTCGCGTCCGGTGCGTCGGCCGAGGAGGTTGTCGAGTCGGGTGCGTCGCCCGCGTCGGAGGCGCCCTCCAAGTCGGCTGGCTCCGCTGATGCGTTCGGCTCGGGTGGGTCCTGTTGTTCGGGTGATTCGGCGGCCTCCGTCGCCGCTGTCGGGTCGGTCTCCCCAGAGGCCTTCTGATCCGGCAGTGGGTGAGAGCGAGTGAAGAGCGGCACCCGAACGTCCTTCCGTGCTGAGCCCGGTGACGGCACGGCGGACCTGGCCCGGGCCACCAGATTCGTCACCATCGGTACGGCCGCACGCTACCGTCAGTTCAATCTGGCCTGCGCGTTGACCCACTGTTGACTCACTGATCTGCGGCGACCGCCACCTCCCGCGCCCACCGGTAGTCCGCCTTCCCGCTCGGCGACCGCTGGATGGACTCCGCGATCACCAGTTGGCGCGGGATCTTGTAGCCGGCGAGGTGGGTGCGGCAGTGTGTCTGGATCTCGTCCAGCGACGGCCGTACGGCACCCGTGCGCAGCTGTACGACGGCGGCCACATGGTTGCCCCACCGCACGTCCGGCACCCCGGCCACCAGCGCGTCGTAGACATCCGGATGCGACTTGAGCGCCTGCTCGACCTCCTCCGGATAGACCTTCTCCCCACCGGTGTTGATGCACTGCGAGCCACGGCCGAGGACCGTGACGACGCCTTCCTCGTCCACGGTCGCCATGTCGCCGAGCAGGACCCACCGCTCGCCGTCCTTCTGGAAAAAGGTCTCGGCGGTTTTCCTCGGATCGTTGTAGTAGCCGAGCGGTACATGACCGCACTGCGCGACCCGGCCGATCTCGCCGACGGCGACCGGCTCGTACGTAGCCGGATCGACTACCTGGGTACGGGAGTTGACGCGGATGCGGAAGGACTTCCCGGCCCCGGAGTCGGCCGTCGCCGTGCCGTTGAAGCCGGACTCGGACGAGCCGTAGTTGTTCAGCAGCATCGTGTTCGGGAGCAGCTCCTGGAACTGCCGGCGCACCGTCTCCGACATGATCGCGCCCGACGACGAGACGCTGAACATCGACGAGCAATCGGTGCCCTTCATGGGCCCGTTGAGGGCGTCGATCAGCGGGCGCAGCATCGCGTCGCCGACCAGGGACATACTGGTGACCTTCTCCTTCTCCACGGTCCGCAGCACCTCCTCCGGCGCGAACTTGCGGTGGATCACGATGCGTTGGCCGAAGTTGAAGCCGATGAACGCGGTGAGCGTGGAGGTGCCGTGCATCAGCGGGGGAGTGGGGAAGAAGGTGATCCCCGCCCCGCCGGCCGCGACCCGCTCGGCCAACTCCTCGGGTTTCTTGACGGGTTCACCGGTCGGCGCGCCACCGCCGAGCCCCGAGAAGAACAGGTCCTCCTGGCGCCACATCACGCCCTTGGGCATCCCGGTCGTGCCGCCGGTGTAGATGATGAACTGGTCGTCCGGCGACCGCGCCGGGAACCCGCGCTCGGGAGACCCGGTCGCTTCGGCGTCCGTGAAGGCCACGGCGGGTACGTCCGGTCCGTCCGCCCGCGCAGGTCCCACCCGTACCAGGTGCCGCAGTCGCTCCGCACGCGGCAGCGCGGCCGCCACCCGCTCGGTGAACTCGGTGTCGAAGACCAGCGCGACGAGGTCGGCGTCCCGGTAGAGGTACACCAACTCCTCTTCGACATAGCGATAGTTGACGTTGACCGGCACGACCCGTGCCTTGAGGCAGCCCAGCACCGTCTGCAAGTACTCGATGCCGTTGTAGAGATGGAGCCCCAGGTGCTCACCCGGGCGTATCCCGGTGTCGATCAGATGATGGGCGATGCGGTTCGCGGCCGCGTCCAACTCCGCGTAGGTCAGGCGGCGTTCCGCGCCCGTGCCCGGGTGGTCGATGTACACGAGCGCCTCGCGGTCCGGGACCACGTCGACGACCGACTCGAACAGGTCGGCAATGTTGTACTCCACCACTCCTCCTGACGTCGGTTCGCCGGTCATCAGAGCAAAGGGCGCGGCAACTGTGAAGGGTCCGCGCAGAAGAAATCTGACTGAGTGTCAGAAACCCCTTGTACTGGCACGGCGGCTCCTGCAACCTGTTCTCGTTCCGGAGGCGGTACGGCGACGGGAGGACGGCAATGGGCGGTACGGAACACCTGACCGTGCGGCGCGAGGGCGCCACACTGGTGCTCACGCTCAACAGGCCCGAGGCGAAGAACGCGCTCTCGTTGCCGATGCTGGTCGGCCTCTACGACGGCTGGATCGAGGCCGACGCGGACGACGCGATCCGCTCGATCGTGCTGACCGGCGCGGGGGGCGCGTTCTGCGCGGGTATGGATCTCAAGGCGCTGGCCGGGAAGGGCATGGAGGGGCAGCAGTACCGGGACCGGCTCGCCGCCGACCCTGATCTGCACTGGAAGGCGATGCTGCGCCACCATCGGCCGCGCAAGCCGGTGATCGCCGCGGTTGAGGGGTTCTGCGTGGCGGGCGGTACCGAGATATTGCAGGGAACCGATATCCGGGTCGCTGGGGAATCCGCGACCTTTGGGTTGTTCGAGGTCAAACGTGGGTTGTTCCCGATCGGCGGGTCAACTGTGCGGCTTCAGCGGCAGATTCCGCGTACGCATGCCCTGGAGATGCTGCTGACCGGGCGTCCGTACAGCGCGCGGGAGGCGGCGGGCATTGGTCTGGTCGGGCATGTCGTCCCCGACGGGGCTGCCCTCGCCAAGGCGCTGGAGATCGCCGAACTCGTCAACGGGTGTGGGCCGTTGGCAGTTGAGGCGGTCAAGGCGTCGGTGTATGAGACGGCCGAGCTGACCGAGGCGGAAGGGCTCGCCGCTGAGCTCAAGAGGGGGTGGCCGATCTTTGACACCGCCGATGCGAAGGAGGGGGCCCGTGCCTTTGCGGAGAAGCGGCCAGCGGTTTACAAGCGGGCGTAGGTGCTCCGAGAGGTCCGTCCGCCTATGTCTGCGGGTTCGTTGTGGCTGGTCGCGCAGTTCCCCGCGCCCCTGGGTGGGGATGCGTGGCCCCAGCTGTTCAGTTAGGAGATGTCGTGCCCGAAGTGCTTAAAGCCCCCCTTGTCCTTGAATTTCCCTTCACTCGTTCCCTCGGGCCTGTCCAGAGCGCGTTCCTCACCGGCTTGCGCGAGCGTGTCGTCCTCGGTGTGAAGACCGGCGATGGTCGAACCCTCGTACCGCCCGTCGAGTACGACCCTGTTACCGCCGAGGAGATCCGCGATCTCGTCGAGGTCGCCTCCACCGGCACGGTCACCACCTGGGCCTGGAACCACGAACCCCGCCGCGGCCAGCCCCTCGACACCCCCTTCGCGTGGGTCCTGGTCCGGCTCGACGGTGCCGACACCGCCCTCCTGCATGCCCTCGACGCACCCGGCCCCGACGCCGTCCACACTGGTATGCGGGTCCGAGTCCGCTGGGCCGAGGAACGCGCCGGCGCCATCACCGACATCGCCTGCTTCGAACCGTACGAAGGCGCAGGCGAAAACAAAGGCGACGAGGAGCATCAACCCGCCGCCCACACCGGCGAGTTCGAGGACATGGTCACCGGCATCGTGGCGCCCGCGCGCCTCGACTACGTCTACTCGCCCGGGCGTGCGCAGACCGACTACATCCACGCGCTCTCCGAGCAGCGCACTGTCGGCGAGCGCTGCCCCTCCTGTCGCAAGGTGTACGTCCCGCCGAGGGGTGCGTGTCCCACATGTGGTGTCGCCACAGTGGAACATGTCGAAGTGGGGCCGCGCGGCACAGTCACCACGTTCTGCATCGTCAACATCAAGGCGAAGAACCTCGACATAGAGGTGCCGTACGTCTACGCCCACATCGCCCTCGACGGTGCCGACCTCGCGCTGCACGGACGGATCGGCGGTATGCCCTACGACCAGGTGCGCATGGGGCTGCGCGTCGAGGCGGTGTGGAGCGAGGGCGGCCGCTATCCGGACCACTACCGGCCGACCGGCGAACCCGACGCGGACTACGACGTCTACAAGGAGCTGCTGTGATGCGGGGAGCCGCTGTCATGCGTGAGATCGCCGTCGTCGCCTTCGCGCAGACCGACCACCGGCGCACCACCGACGAGCTCTCCGAGGTGGAGATGCTGATGCCGGTCCTGCACGGCGTACTCGAACAGACCGGCCTGAAGACCGCCGACATCGACTTCACCTGCTCCGGTTCCAGCGACTACCTCGCCGGCCGTGCCTTCTCCTTCACCCTCGCCCTCGACGGCGTAGGCGCCTGGCCACCGATCTCCGAGTCGCACGTCGAGATGGACGGCGCCTGGGCGCTCTACGAGGCCTGGACCAAACTCCTCACCGGCGACGCCGACACCGCGCTCGTCTACTCGTACGGCAAGTCGTCGCCCGGCTCCGTACGCGATGTGCTGACGCGGCAACTCGATCCCTACTACGTCGCCCCCCTGTGGCCGGACTCCGTGGCCCTCGCCGCCCTCCAGGCGCAGGCCCTCATCGACGCCGGTGACACCGACGAACCCGCGCTCGCCGCCGTGGCCGCCCGCAGCCGGACCGACGCGAGCGCCAACTCCCATGCGCAGGTGCGGGGTTCGGTGCCGCAGGGCGACTATGTCGTACGGCCGCTGCGCACCGGCGACTGTCCGCCGGTCGGTGACGGTGCCGCCGCCGTGATCCTCGCGGCCGGAGACCGGGCCCGCGAACTGTGCGAACGGCCCGCCTGGATCAGGGGGATCGACCACCGCATCGAGGCACACGGCCTGGGCGTAAGGGAGTTGACCGACTCACCGTCCACACGGCTCGCCGCCGAGAAGGCCGGTGCTTTCGAACGGCCCGTCGACACCGCCGAGTTGCACGCGCCGTTCACCGCGCAGGAGGTCGTCCTGCGCAAGGCGCTGCGTCTCGGGGACGACGTGAGCGTCAACCCGTCCGGGGGTGCCCTCGCCGCGAACCCCGTCATGGCCGCCGGGCTCATCCGTATCGGTGAGGCCGCCGCCCGCATCCACCGGGGCGAGTCCGACCGGGCCCTCGCCCACGCCACCTCCGGTCCCTGTCTGCAACAGAACCTGGTCGCCGTACTCGAAGGGGATCCGCGATGAGCAAGGAGCCCGTGGCCGTCGTAGGGATCGGCCAGACCAAGCACGTCGCCGCGCGCCGGGACGTGTCGATCGCGGGGCTGGTGCGGGAGGCGGCTCAACGGGCGCTCGACGACGCGGAGTTGACGTGGGCCGACATCGACGCCGTCGTCATCGGGAAGGCGCCCGACTTCTTCGAGGGCGTCATGATGCCCGAGCTGTATCTCGCCGACGCGCTGGGCGCCGTGGGGAAGCCCATGCTGCGGGTGCACACCGCCGGGTCGGTGGGCGGGTCGACGGCGCTGGTCGCCGCCAATCTCGTCGCGGCCCGCGTGCACGGCACGGTTCTCACGCTGGCCTTCGAGAAGCAGTCCGAGTCGAACGCCATGTGGGGGCTGTCGCTGCCGATCCCCTTCCAGCAGCCGTTGCTCGCCGGCGCGGGCGGCTTCTTCGCGCCGCACGTGCGCGCCTATATGCGGCGTACCGGGGCGCCCGACACCGTCGGCTCCCTGGTGGCGTACAAGGACCGGCGCAACGCGCTGAAGAACCCGTACGCGCATCTCCACGAGCACGACATCACGCTGGAGAAGGTCCAGGCCGCGCCGATGCTGTGGGACCCGATCCGGTACTCGGAGACCTGTCCCTCCTCGGACGGTGCCTGCGCGATGGTGCTCACCGACCGGGCGGGTGCAGCCCGCGCACCACGTCCGGCGGCCTGGATGCATGGGGGCGCCATGCGTAGCGAACCCACACTGTTCGCCGGAAAGGACTGTGTGTCGCCACAGGCCGGCAAGGACTGCGCGGCCGACGTGTACCGGCAGGCCGGGATAGCCGATCCGCGCCGGGAGATCGACGCCGTGGAGATGTACGTGCCGTTCTCCTGGTACGAGCCCATGTGGCTGGAGAACCTCGGATTCGCCGAGGAGGGGGAGGGCTGGA
Source organism: Streptomyces colwelliae (assembly GCF_048158785.1). Classification (NCBI taxonomy): domain Bacteria; kingdom Bacillati; phylum Actinomycetota; class Actinomycetes; order Kitasatosporales; family Streptomycetaceae; genus Streptomyces; species Streptomyces colwelliae. The sequence goes on from NZ_JBLTJC010000025.1 coordinate 21,459, forward strand.
AACTCACCGAATCGGGCGTGACCGAGCTGGACGGCGACCTTCCCGTGAACATGTCAGGGGGTGTTCTGTCGACCAATCCCATCGGCGCCTCGGGCATGATCCGCTTCGCGGAGGCCGCTCTCCAGGTTCGGGGGCAGGCAGGAGAACACCAGGTGGAAGGTGCTCGCCGGGTTCTCGGGCACGCCTACGGCGGCGGATCCCAGTTCTTCTCGATGTGGCTCGTGGGCAGCGAACCCCCTGCCTCCTGAAAGGTCCCCCTCACGTGGCCTGTTGGCATCAGAAACCGATCGCTAGGCTGGCCCGCGGACGACGAATCGGGAGGAGCACGGACGTGGCCGAGAGCACCATCCAGCAGCACCCGCTTGCGGGCTGGGACAAGCCGGAGCTGGACCTCAGTGACGCCGATTGGCACTCAGGCAGCCGTGGACTGGGGGATGTCCAGATCGCTTTTGTCGAGGGATTCATCGCGATGCGCAACAGCGGCCGCCCGGAAAGCCCTTCCTTGATCTTCACGCCCGCGGAATGGGGCGCGTTCGTGTCGGGGGCGCGGGAAGGGGAGTTCGACCTCACCTGAAGGTGGAGGTTCCCCAGCGAATCATCGGGGGAAGTACGCACAGGCGTCTTCAGCCCGGCCCTCACTCGTGAGAGTGGCGGCCGGGCCGCGTGCCTGATGGAAACTCGATGCCGGTCATGTCCTGGGAGAGCGCCCACAGGCGGTGTTGCAGTGACGTGTCGTACGACTGCGGGCTGGAGCGGACCACCTTGGGGTGTCCCTTGCTCTGCTGGAATCCGCGTGGGCCGTAGTACTCACCACCCCGTACGCCCGGGTCGGTCGCGGCGCGCAGCACGGTCAGTGCTCCCTTCTCGGGGGACTGCAGGATCAGCGGTCGGATCGCCGCGAAGGCTGTGCGGGTGAGGGCGGAGGAGCGGGACATCGCGCTCCGGGAGCCGGTGGTGTCGGCGCCGCCGGGATGGGCGGCGACGGCCAGCGGCCCGCCTGCGGGCAGTCTGCGGTCGAGCTCGTAGGTGAACAGCAGGTTGGCCAGCTTGGAGTGCCCGTACGCGGCTGTCCGGTCGTACGGGCGTCCGCGCCAGTCGAGATCATCGAGATCGATCGGGCCACCCATGCGGTGGCCCGCGCTGCTGACGGTGACGACGCGGGAGGCGGGCGAGGCCGGCAGCAGGGCCAGCAGCAGCCCGGTCAGGGCGAAGTGCCCCAGGTGGTTGGTTCCGAACTGGAGCTCGTAGCCGTCCGAGGTCGTCCGGTGCGGGGTGTACATCACGCCGGCGTTGTTGATCAGCATGTCGATCCGGGGGCGGGCATCCCTCAGTTCCCCGGCCGCGTCGCGGACCGAGGCGAGCGAACTCAGGTCGAGCCGCTGGACGTGCACCGTCGCCGTCGGCGAGACGTGAGCGATCTCCTCCGCCGCGCGCTTGCCCTTGTCGGTGTCCCGTACCGCCAGGACCACTGCCGCGCCGCGCAGAGCGAGGGCCTTGGCCGTCTCGAATCCGATGCCGGTGTTGGCACCTGTGATCACCGCGGTGCGGCCGTGCTGGTCGGGGATGTCCCGGGCTGTCCAGTGCGCGGGCTTCGATCCGGTCATCGGTTCCTCCAGAAGTCGTACGGGGACTAGGCGGCCGCGAGGGAGGGGCAACCGTGGCCTGCATGCCTGCATGCCTGTCCGTCGTCGAAGGTGAATGCCATTTACCTATGGTGAATAGTGTTAACCTTGCGGGCATGGCAGTCAAACGGCGTCCCACCGGCACCCACCACGGGGATCTGCGCAACGCGCTGGAGGAGGCGGCCCTCGCCCTGGTCGGCGAGCGCGGCCCGCACGGGTTCACCCTCGCCGAGGCATGCCGTAGGGCAGGGGTGAGCGTGTCGGCCCCCTACAAGCACTTCAGCGACCGGGAGGCACTGCTGGCCTCGCTGGCTCTGAAGGGCTACCAGGAGCAGCGCCGCCGCTACCGCACCGCGCTGGCCGCGCACTCGGACCCGGTCGAGCAGTTGGCGGCCTTCGCGACCGCCTATGTGCGGTTCGCCGCCGAGGAGCGCGCCCTCTTCGACATCACCTTCCTGGCCGGCCTCGACAAGAGCCGGCATCCCGAACTGGCCGCGGCGGGCGGTGTCCTGCACGACGACCTGATGCCCGTCACCGGCCGCATCGCCCCCGACCCGGACGAGGCGTTCGAGCTGCTCGTCCAGGTCGCCGCGGCAGCCCATGGGCTGGCCCTGTTCCAGCAGCAGGACATGCTGCCCGGCCGCTGGAACACCCGGTCCTCCGTCGAGGAGCAGGCCGCGCGCACGGCCCGTGCCCTCGCCGGCAGCAGAACCCGCCAGCCCTGGAGACCGGCATGACCACCCCGCGCAGCGACTTCGACCAGGCGCTCGACCGCATCGGCAGGGGAAGCCACGTCAGCCTGGCCACCTTCCGCCGCGACGGCCGGGCCGTCCCCACCCCCGTCGGCAGCCTCGTACAGGACGGAACCCTCTACGCCCTGACACCGCCGGAGACCGGGAAGGTCAAGCGGATCCGCAACAACCCTCAAGTGACCATCGCCCCGTGCGACATGAAGGGCACCGTCCCCACCGGCGCACCCGTGGTGCGGGCCGCCGCCCGGCTCCTGGATCCCGCGGAGACCGTCCGCGTCCAGGAGATGATGAGGCGACGCTTCTTCATGTACCGCCTGGTGCGCCTCGCCGACCGGGCTCTGGGCCGCGAACGCCGACTCGTCGCCATCGCCGTCACCGCCGACTCGTCGGCGCCGGGGCGGACGTAACGCTGAAGGCTGCGGACGGAGGCGTGGCGGGAGCGGGCCGGCAGCATTGGTAGCTGCCGCAGTAGATACGGCAGTTACCGCGACAGCAGCTACCGCGACGGCGGATGCGCGAAGGCTGCCCGTGTGGTCCAGGCGAGGACGAAGGCCGGTACCACGGGGATCAGGGCCGTCCACGGGAGCGTCGCCACCGGGGAGTCGCTCAGCAGTGCGCCGGTCAGGGCTCCTCCTCCGATGCCCAGGTTGAACGCGGAGACGTACCAGGAGGACGCGGCGTCGGGTGCGGTGGATCCCAGGCGGAGAACTCTCGATTGCAGCGTCACCGGCAGTGCGGCGAAGGCGACGCCCCACAGGGCCACGGCTACCACGACGAGGGGCTGTAGCCGGATGCTCGCACCGAGCAGGACCAGCGAGCCGGCCAGCAGGGCGACGGTGCCGAGCAGGACGGTGTGCGGGCGACGGTCTCCCAGGACACCGCCGAGCCAGGTCCCCAGGAAGCCCGCCAATCCGTACAAGCCGGCGGAGACGCCACCGGTGTGGAACCAGCCCGGGCCCGTGGCGAACAGGGTGTTCCAGTCGACATCCCCCTTCCGGCAGCCGACCGACGGCGTTGTGCTCGCCGCCGCCCTCCCGGACCTGGAAGGTGCGGGCTGTACGAATGCGGCTCTCGCCGGGGTCGAAGCGCGGATTGATCTGACTCCCCGTCAGTTCTCGCAGTTCTCTCCCAACCCCCACAGGCGGGACGGCAACAGTGAAGCCGCGGCCCTGGACCAGGGCCCCTGAGCCGCAGTCTGCCGTCCCCTCATGCCTGAGGAAGCCATGACTCCCACCCCCCACCTCACGACATCCGATGTCCGCACCGAGCGTCCGGCCGAGTTCCAGCACGTCGAGCAATCCCGGCTCCCGTACACCGGGACCGCGACAGTGGACATCGTCGTGCCTGTCCACAACGAGGAACGCGCCCTGCCCGGATGTCTGCGCACGCTCCACGATCGCTTGTCCCGGGGCTTCCCCTTCCCCTGGCGGATCACGGTCGCGGACAACGCCAGCACCGACGCCACCCTCGCCACCGCACGTCGCCTCGCGGACGAGCTGCCCGGTGTCGGCGTCGTCCACCTGGACCGCAAGGGCCGCGGGCTCGCCCTGCGCACGGTCTGGGGCGCCAGCGACGCCGACATCGTCGCGTACATGGACGTGGACCTGTCCACCGGTCTGGACGGGTTGCTCCCGCTGATCGCGCCGCTGGCCAGCGGTCACTCGGACCTCGCGATCGGCTCCCGGCTGGCCTCCGGAGCACGCACGGTGCGCGGCCCGCGCCGTGAGTTCGTCTCCCGCTGCTACAACGGCATCATCCGGCTCACGCACGGAGTCCGTTTCACCGACGCACAGTGCGGATTCAAGGCGGCCCGCACGGAGGTGCTCCGGCCGCTGTTGCAGGTGACCCGTGACGAGGCGTGGTTCTTCGACACGGAGCTGCTCCTGCTCGCCGAGCACAACGGACTGCGTATCCACGAGGTCCCGGTCGACTGGGTCGAGGACGTCGACACACGGGTGGACGTGGTGAGCACCGCCACGGACGACCTGCGCGGCCTGTGGCGCATGGCGCGGCTCAAGGCCTCCGGTGACGCCCGGGCCGACATCCGACCTCGCCCCGAACCGGCGGCCGAGCACCCCGACGCCGTTCTCGCCCCCTCGACGCGACGTGGTGCGCTGTCGTGGGAGGTGGGATGTTTCGTCGCGATCGGCGTCGCCTCCACGATCGGACAGGCCCTTCTGTACTGGCTGTTGCGCGGCTGGTGGTCTCCGGCGCTCGCCAACCTGGTCTCCCTGCTCGTTCTCACCGTCCTCAACACCGAGGCGAACCGACGTCTCACCTTCCGCCACTCCGCGGCTCCGCCCGCCCGTGTGCATCTCGGTGCCGGGGGCCTGTTCGTCCTCGGCTACCTGGTCACCTCCGGTGCGGTGCTGTGGTTCAGACAGCTCGCCCCCGGTGCCTCACCGGCCGCGGAGACCGCGGTCCTCGCCGCGGCGTCCGTCGTCGTCACCTGTGTCCGCTTCACCGTGCTGCGGCTGGCCGTCTTCTCCGGCCCCGGCCGCCGTACCCGCTGATGAGAGCGAATCCCGACATGAGCAATTCCGCGCACATCATGCCCGTCCCCACGGCGTCGGCGGACGACGGGAACACCACGGGTACGTCAGTCCGCGTGCTGCCCGGCTGGGCGGCACCCGCGGCGCTCGCAGCCGTCCTCGTGCTCGCGACCGTCCTGTACGCATGGGCGCTGGGCTCCCTGGGGTGGGGCAACAGCTACTACTCGGCGGCCGTGAAGTCGATGGGGCGGAGCTGGACCAACTTCCTCTTCGGCTCCTTCGATCCGGCGGGCGTGGTCACGGTCGACAAGCCGCCGGCCGCGCTGTGGCCGCAGGTGATCAGCAGCAAGATCTTCGGGCTGCACGGCTGGGCGCTGATCCTGCCTCAGGTCCTCGAAGGCGTGGCCGGGGTGCTGGTGCTGCACCGCACCGTGCGCCGTTGGGCGGGGGAACGCGCGGCACTGCTCGCCGCGCTGGTGTTCACCCTGACCCCCATCACCGTGGCCATCAACCGGGACAACAACCCGGACACGCTGCTGGTCCTGTTGCTGGTTTCGGCGGCGTACGCGCTCACCCGTGCGCTGGAGGCCGAAGGGCGGGCCGCGACCTGGTGGCTGTGCGCCGGCGGTTTCCTGATCGGGTGCGGGTTCCTCACCAAGATGCTCGCCGCCTGGATGGTCGTTCCCGCGTTCGCCGTCGCCTGGCTCGTGGGAGGAAGCGGCGCCTGGATACCGCGAGTGCGGCGTCTGTTGGGCGCGGGGGCCATCCTGGCGGCGTCCTCCTTGTGGTGGGTCGTCATGGTGGCCCTGTGGCCCGGCGACCGCCCGTACATCGGCGGCAGCAAGGACGGCTCCGCCTGGGATCTCGTGATCGGCTACAACGGGCTGGGGAGGGTCTTCGGCTCCAGCGACGGAACGTCCCAGACGATGGGTGGATTCGCCGGGGGATTCGGCGGTCAGTCGGGCCTGGGCAGGTTGTTCAACGCGCAGGTGGGCGGTCAGATCAGCTGGCTGCTGCCGGTCTGCGTGCTGGCTCTGGCTGTCGCTGTCGCCTGCGCGGTACTGCGCCGCCGCGGCAGGCTGACCGACTCCGCCGTGCTGCCGTCCTCCGGCTGGCTGCTGTGGGGGACATGGCTGGTGGTCTGCGCGGCCGTGTTCTCGACGCAGAAGGGAATCTTCCACCCCTACTACACCACTCAACTGGCCCCGGCCATCGCCGCGTTGTGCGGCGGGCTGATAGCCGCCCTCATCCGTGTCCGCCACGCGCTTGTGCGCTGGGTGCCGTTGGCCGGCGTGGCGGCGGTAGTGGCGAGCGTGGCCTGGGCCGTGGTGCTCATCCGCCGCGAGCCTGACTGGAACGGCTGGCTGATGTGGCCGGTGCTGCTCGTCGGCTGCGCGGCGGTGGCGCTGCTGTTGCTCTCGCGACGCCGTGCCCAACTGCTCATGGCTGCCGTGGGCGCAGCGATCGTATCGGTCCTGCTGGCCCCGGGAGCCTGGGCGGTGACCGTGCCCGGATCGACCAACATGGGGGGCACCAACCCGACGGCCGGTCCGTTGACGTCCGGCTTCGGAGGAGGCGGCCGTATGCCCCAACAGGGTTCGAACGGCGGGGACCTTCCGTCGGGCATGCCGTCCGGGATGCCTTCAGGCATGCCCACGCAGGGAGCGAACGGCATGACCGGCGCGCCCGGAGGATCGGGCTCGGATGCCCGCGACACACCATCCTTGCCGGGCACAGGCTCTGGAGGAGCGCCGAGCGGACGTGGCGGTTTCGGCGGCGATACGGGACTCACCGCTGACCAACGTAAGATCGCTCAGTACGCCGCCGAGCACGCACCCCATGCACGAATCAAGCTGGCCGTCGAGGGCGGCGCCACCGTCGCCAGCACCTTCATCCTGGAGTCCGACGAGACCGTGATCGGCATGGGCGGTTTCACGAACAGCGACAACGCGCCTTCGGTGGCCCAATTGGAGAAGTGGACCGAGGACGGCGAACTACGCTACGTCCTGGGCTCCGACACGAACGGCGGCGGCATGCCGGCTCTGTCCGGCGGATACACCCAGCAGCGCTCCGACTGGATCGCCGACCACTGCACGAAGGTGTCGGCGTCGGTATACGGCGGCACCTCCGGCACGTCGTCACAGAACAACGGCGGCGGCGCGATGGGATTCGGGGGAGGCGACGTGCTGTACGACTGCGCCGCCAAGTAACCGACGCGCCCAAGTACGGGCCACCACACGGCAGAATGGGACCAGCACACGTCATGACCGCGCAGCTCGCGGCGGCGAGGCCGCGACGTCGGCTCCTCGTGGTCGAGGACGAGCCCAGCATCCGTACCTTGCTGGAGGCGACGCTTCGCCTGACCGGATACGAGGTGAGCAGCACCGACACCGGACAGGCGGCCCTCCTGGAGGTCGAACGCCTGGAACCGCACCTGGTGTTGCTGGATGTGATGCTGCCCGATCTGGACGGCTTCGAGGTGACCCGCAGACTGCGGGCGGCAGGCAACGACTGTCCGGTCCTGTTCCTGACCGCGCGCACCGGCACAGACGATCGCATCACCGGTCTGAGCGCGGGCGGGGACGACTACGTCGCCAAACCGTTCAGCATCGAGGAGGTGCTGTTGCGTATCGAGGCCATTCTGCGTCGCACGGCGTCGGCCGCTCCCGAATGGCAGGGGGAGCAGAGTGTTCTGAGCTATGCCGACCTCGAACTCGACGAGGGCGCCCACGAGGTGCACCGCGCAGGACAGTACATCGCTCTGTCGCCAACAGAGTTCAAGCTCCTGGCCTACCTCCTGTCGAACGCGGGCCAGGTGGTGAGCAAGATCCAGATCCTCGACCACGTCTGGAGTTACGACTTCGCCGGAGACTCCCGGATCATCGAGACGTACGTCAGGTACCTGCGCCGAAAGGTCGATTGCTTCGATCCTCCACTGATCCATACCGTGCGCGGCGTCGGATACTGCCTGAGGCTTCCCCGCGATCACACCGGGCCGTCGGACCAGTGACACGGTACTTGCCCAGACTGCCCAAGTCGCTGCGACGGCGTCTCGTCCTGGGCGTCACCGTGCTCGCCACCGCAGCAGTCCTGACCTCCCAGGCCATCGGTTCTGTGGTCCTTCGATCCTGGCTGGTGGACCGGGTGGACGCGCAACTCGTGGAGTTCCATCCTCCCGCTCCCGCCTTCTACGACGCGCTCGCCGGCACACTCCCGGACCGAGGGGCGAGCTCAGAGGTGCTGCCCTCGGATTTCCATGTCTACTTCTACGACTCCACCGGGCGCCGGCTGAACGACTCCCTGGGCAGTGAGGCCAAGCCAGGACCCCGTCTGGCCGACAGGGCGCAGGACTTGGGGCTGCGGGACGGTCATCCCGAGACCGTGGGCGCCGTCAGCGGTGACGGCCGCTGGCGGGTGCTGCTGAATCCCGGTCCGCACGGCACGAGCGCGGTGGTCACCCTTCCTCTCGACACCGTCGACGGCGCCATGTCGAAGCTCCTGTGGCTGAATGCCGTGCTGCTCGCGGTCACGGTCGTCGCCCTGATCGCACTGGGCCGGTGGGTGGTTCGTCTGGGGCTGCTGCCATTGACCAGAATGGAACGGACGGCACAGGACATCACCGCAGGCCAGCTCGGTCTGAAGCTGGCCGACACCGATGCGCGTACCGAGATCGGACGACTCGGCCGGGTGCTGAATTCCATGCTCGACCGCCTGCAGAACGCGTTGTCGGCGCGAGAGGCCTCGGAGGCCCGACTGCGCCGCTTCGTCGCGGATGCCGGGCACGAGCTGCGTACTCCGCTCACGGCGATCCAGGGCTACGCCCAGCTCGCCCTCCGCCCGGAGCAGCGCCCGGACGAGGAACGGCAGCAGGCGAACCGGTTCATCTCACAGAACGCGGAACGCATGAGTCTGCTCGTCGACGACCTCCAACTGCTCGCCACGCTGGACAAGGAGCCTTCCTACCGGCGGGAGCCGGTCGACCTGTTGTCCCTTGCGGCTGACGCCGTCAGCGCGGTCGCCGTCCACAGCGGGTCCCACCGCGTCGACCTCGGCCCGCTGCTGACCCCGGACGATCCCACCGGCTCCGACGAACTCGACCTCGCGGAGACCGTCGGGGACCCGCACCGATTGCGTCAGATCCTCGAGAACCTGCTGTCCAACGCCCGCACCCACACCCCACCCGGTACTCGCGTCCACGTACGAGTAGGCACGACCCAGGCAGGCCCACGCACCGGCGGTACCGACCGCCCCGGGCGTTTCACGGCCTCAGCGCCCCTGCCGGAGGGTCTCCCGATCAGCGTGATCGAGGTGGTCGACGAAGGGCCGGGCCTCGACCCCGTCGAAGCCGCGCTCGTATTCGAGCGCTTCTACCGTGCCGACCCCGCCCGCTCACGCATCCACGGCGGCAGCGGCCTCGGCCTGGCCATCGCCGCGACCATCGCCGAGGGCCACGGCGGCCGCCTCGAACTCGACACCGCCCCGGGACGGGGCTGCACCTTTCGACTGGTCCTGGCGTCGGCCTGATCCGCGACGGGGACAGCATCGGCACGGTCTACCGCAACCACCTGGACAAGGGGAAGGCCGCACGATGTGGTGCTTCAACCGACACCGGTCCTCTCCCGAGTCGGAGACCCCGAAGAGGAATCGCCCACGGTCCTGCTCGCCTTCGACCCGGTCCTGATCGTTCTCGGCACCGGCCAGTCCGGATCCGTCGACACGGCCCCGGTCGCCCGCCTGCTGCCCAGCGTGAGCGGTTCCCGCAGCCGCCGCCGAGGTCGTCGCAGGCGTCGACCGGTCTGTCGGGCGCGACGCTCTCCGAGACCGGTCGCGGCGCGGAGGGCGGAGGATCAGGACTCCGTTGCAGGGTGCGTCGCGCGGATCCGCGGCCGCTCCCTGGTCAGTCCGGCTTCCATGGCGGTGAGCAGTGCGAGGGCCGCGTCGAGATGTCCGGTGTCATGGCCGGCGGCTTCGGAGACGGTCGCGGCCCATTCCTGCCGGACGAGGACGGTGTTGCTGCGTCCGCGCTCGGTGGAGTGGACCGTCACCCCGCGACCGTCGTCCGAGTGGGCGTGCCGTTCGATGAAGCCCTTGTGTTCGAGCCCGCGCAGGACGGTGGAGAGGTTGGTGCGCTGGAGCCCGGTCGCGGCCGCGATGCGGCTGGGAGGGGCGGCGGGGTCCTGCTTCAGGTAGCGCATCACCATGCCCTCGGACTGTGACAGGTGGACGGCTCGCTCGTCCGTGTAGCGGCGGAACTGGATCTCCCGGCTGATGATCAGTACGAGGTCGGCCAGCTCCGCCCATCGCTGATCTCCGTCCGGTCCGGCCGCGGGGTCCGTCTCCTGCGCTCCGTCGTGCATCACATCTCCCGGTGCGGGTTGCCAAGGAACTAGTTATGACACCATACTCGTCATGGCCTCATAGTTATGAGTCCATAACCACAATCGAGGATCTGTCATGCCGACAACCCTTTCCTCCGGGCAGGCCCAGGCCGCGACGGCCTCGCCCCGAGCCATGGCCCGCGCGGGCGGTCTGCACCCGGTCGGGGTGTTCATCCTGCTGGCCGGCGCGTTTCTGCCGATCATGGACTTCTTCATCACCAATGTGGCCCTGCCCAGCATCGACGCCTCCCTGCGCGCCTCCGCCTCGTCGCTGGAACTGGTGATCGCCGGGTACGGCGTCGCGTACGCGACCCTGCTCGTCCTCGGCGGACGGCTGGGGGACCGCTACGGCCGCCGCCGTATCTTCCTCGGTGCGCTCGTGGGCTTCGTGCTGGCCTCCCTGGCCTGCGGTGTCGCACCGAGCGTGGGCGCGCTGATCGCGGCCCGCATCATCCAGGGCGCCACCGCCGCCCTGCTCATCCCGCAGGTGCTGGCGACCTTCCACCACGTCCTCGACGGAGAGCGCAAGGCTCGTGCCGTGGCCCTGTACGGAGCGACCTCCGGAATCGCCGCCGTAGTCGGTCAGTTGGTGGGTGGCCTTCTTGTCAGCGCCGACATCGCCGGAACCTCCTGGCGTCCGATCTTCCTGGTCAACGTACCCATCGGCGTGGTCGTGCTCCTGGTGGCGGCACGGATCGTGCCCGGCACCCGCTCGCACCACCCCGTCGGCATCGACCTGCCCGGCACCGTCCTGTTCGCCGCCACCCTGACCGCGCTGCTGGTGCCGCTTACCGAAGGGCACTCGCTGGGCTGGCCGTGGTGGACGTGGGTGATGCTCGCCGGCGCGGTCGTCCTGGGCGCCGCCACCTACGTCGTGGAGAAGCGCACCGAGCGGCGCGGCGAGGTCCCGCTGCTCCCGCCGTCCCTGCTGCGTCTGCCGTCGATGTCCCGAGGGCTGACCATGGTGTTCGCCTTCAGCATCGGCTTCGGCGCCTTCATGTTCGTCTTCGCCCTCACCGTCCAGAACGGCCTGCACGCAGACGCCCTGCACAGCGGCCTCGCGATCCTGCCGATGGCCCTGTTCTTCTTCGCCGGTTCACTTGTCGCCCCCCGACTGATCACACGGTTCGGCCGGGCCGCGCTGTCTGCCGGCGCCGTCGTCCAACTCGCCGGACTCATCTCGCTGGTGGCGGTCCTGGTCGGGAACTGGCCGCACGTCAGCCTGTGGGCCATGGCCGTACCGCTGGCCCTGGTCGGTGCCGGACAGTCGATGCTGTTCGCCGGTCTGTTCCGCAGTGTGCTCGCCGACGTCCCCAGACACCTGGCCGGTATCGGCAGCGGAGTACTGATCACCCTGCAACAGAGCGGACTGGCTCTCGGCGTGGCCACCCTCGGCACCCTCTACCTGGCCGTGGCCCCGCACAACATCGCCCACGCCTTCGCCGGAGTCGAGTACGTGCAGATGGGCATCGTCGCCCTCCTCGCGGTCGGCGCCGCAGCCCTGCCGCGCTTCACGAAGGCCATGTCGGCCACCGCTCCCGTCGTCGACGCCTGATTCCTCCTCTTCGGTGGAGACCAGGGGCGCTTCCGAGAAGGCGCCGGTGGTGGCTGTGGACGACCGGCCCGTGGCTGCGGTGATCTGCGGGTTGAGGACGGGGAAGGCGTAGTGGACGATTCCCCTCCTGGTGATCTGGGTGCCGCACAGGGCGGGCAGCGCGGCGCGAGGCCGTGACGGGTCTCCCGTTCCGGTCACGGCCTCGCTGGTGCGCGGGTTGGTCATCGGCCGATCAGCAGCAGCCGCCTGCGACTGCCGGTTCCTTCGAGCTGGTATCGGCCTCGGCCGAGTCGGCGCAGCAGGTGCTGCCCTGCTGCTTGGCCAGGGAGTCGGCGTCGGCCTTGACGACATACACCTCCCAGGGTTCCTGGCCGGGGCCGTGGACCCAGACCTTGTCCTGGAGGGCGTAGCAGCAGCTGGTGTCGTTCTCCTCGGCCGTGGTGAGGCCGGCCTCGCCCAGGCGGGCGGTGGCGGTGTGGACCGCCTCCGTCGACTCGACTTCGACGCCGAGGTGGTCCATGCGGGTCGCCTCGCCTGCGGTGCCCTCGATGAGGACGAGCTTGAGTGGGGGGTCGGCGATGGCGAAGTTGGCGTAGCCGTCGCGGAGTTTGGCGGGTTCGGTGCCGAAGAGCTTCGTGTAGAAGGCGATGGACGTGGCGAGGTCGGGGACGCGGAGGGCGAGTTGTACGCGGGACGTCATGGTGAACCTCCTGGGGTGGGTGGGGAGTTCAGCAGCCGCCGGAGGTGGTGGCAGGGGCGCCGATGCCGATCTGGAGGGTGGACGGGGTGGTGCAGCATCCGCCGCCGGACTGCTCGGCGTTCTCCGGCTCGTCGAAGAGGCCCGCGCCGCCGCACACCCCCGTGTCCGGGAGGGTCAACTCGACGCGCTCGGCGGCCTCTTGGTCTCCGGCGAGGGCGGCGGTGATGGAGCGGACCTGCTCGTAGCCGGTCATGGCGAGGAACGTGGGCGCACGGCCGTAGGACTTCATGCCGACCAGGTAGATGCCCTGTTCGGGGTGGGAGAGCTCGTTCACGCCGTGCGGGTAGACCGTGCCGCAGGAGTGGACGTTCGGGTCGATGAGCGGGGCTAGCGCGGTCGGGGCCTGGAGGCGTTCGTCGAGGCCGAGGCGGAGTTCGGAGAGGAAGGACAGGTCCGGGCGGAAGCCGGTGAGGACGATGACCTCGTCGATCGGGTCGAGGCGGCGGCCGTCCTCGGCTACGAGGACGAGCTGGTCACCTTCCCGTTCCACGGCCTGCGTACGGAAGCCGGTGACCGTGCTCGCGTGGCCGGCTTCGACGGCGGCCTTGGCGCGCAGGCCCAGCGCGCCGCGCGCGGGGAGCTGGTCGGCGTCGCCGCCGCCGTACGTGTTCGTACCGATGCCGCGCCGCAGGATCCACACGGCGTGCGTGCCGTCCTCCTCCTTCGCCAGGTCGGCGAGGAGGGCCAAGGTTGTGAAGGCGGAGGCGCCGGAGCCGACGACGGCGGTGCGCCTGCCCGAGTAACGGGCGCGGACGGCTGGGTCGTCGAGGTCGGGGACGCGGTAGGAGATGTGGTCGGCCGCCGTCTTCTCGTCGAGGGCGGGCAGGCCGTCCGCGCCCAGCGGGCCGGGGGTGGACCAGGTGCCGGAGGCGTCGATGACGGCGCGGGCGGCGATCCGTTCCTCGCGGCCGGCCGTGGTCTGGAGGTGCACGGTGAAGGGCTGCTCGTCACGACCCGCGTCGACGACGCGGTCGCGGCCGGCGCGGGCCACGCCGGTCACGGTCGCGCCGTAGCGGACCTTGTCGCCCAGCAGGTCCGCGAGCGGCTGTAGGTACCTCTCGGCCCAGTCGCCGCCGGTGGGGTAGGTGGCGCCGTCGGGGCGGGTCCAGCCGGTCGGGGCGAGCAGCTTTTCGGCGGCGGGGTCGGTGACCTCGGCCCAGGGGGAGAACAGGCGCACGTGTGCCCAGTCGCGGACCGCGGTGCCGGCCGAGGGTCCGGCTTCCAGCACCAGTGGTTCGACGCCCCGCTGGATGAGGTGGGCGGCGGTGGCCAGGCCGATCGGGCCGGCTCCGATGACGACTACGGGCAGCTGATCGGTGGTGGGCGCGGTCACGGGACTCCCCTTTGATTCGACATTCGTCGATGGCCTGCGCGGTCAGCATGGCACCTGATTCGACAAGCGTCAACATAGACGTTTATCGAATCTGTGGGTTCGGGGGAGTTGGCCGGCGGTGTCGAGATCGGGGGCTTCATGGCGCACACCCGCTTGCCGAGCCCTGGGGGCGAGTGTGGCGATCCGTCCCGGCAGATCTGGACCGGCTTCGGCAACCGCTGTCCCGGCTGCCACTAGCAGGCGGTTCGCTGTCCCTCGCTCGCTGCTTCGATGTATGTCAACATAGATGTATGTCGAATACGAGGGTGCTGCCGCTGCTGGAACCCGAGGTCCCCGAGGCCGTGGCGCCGTGCTGCCCTCCGCTCACGGAGCGACCGCTGAGCGCGGAGGAGGCCGAGTGGACGGCGCGGATGTTCAAGGCGCTGGGCGATCCGGTACGGCTGCGACTGTTCTCGTTGGTCGCCTCGCACGAGGGCGGCGAGGCGTGTGTGTGCGACATCTCCGACGTCGGTGTCTCCCAGCCGACCGTCTCCCACCACCTGAAGAAGCTCAAGGAGGCCGGCCTGCTCAGCTCCGAGCGGCGCGGTACCTGGGTCTACTACCGCGTCGAGCCGTCCGTGGTCGCCGCGATGGGGCAGATGCTCGGCAGCGCGACGAGCTGAGCCGCGGCGAGAAGAGTAGGTGAGCCCCATGGGTGAGTCGTCGGTGAACCGTCCGGCGATCCATGAGGAGTTGGTGGAACGTCGTAGGAGGTTCTCGGCCGCCGCAGGGCAGGCGAGGCGGCTCACTCCGGCCGACAAGGGCCACTGACGTAGGGAGCCCGAAGCCGCGCGGTTGCCGCCCGCGCGCTCCGGGGCCGCACGGATCTCGTGTGCCGGGCGAGCGCTGTCGATCACCGTCACCCGCGGGCGTGCGTCATGCGGCGGGCTGGTCGTCGGCCGTTCGTCCCGGCATGAAGATCAGGGACACCAGCGCCAGTCCGACTACGACCCCGACGAGTTGCACGCCGATGAACCCCGCGACCGAGCCGGGCGCGATCCCCGCGAAGGAGTCCGTGAAGGCGCGGCCGATCGTCACCGCCGGGTTGGCGAAGGACGTCGACGAGGTGAACCAGTACGCCGCACCGATGTACGCGGCGACCGCGACGGGCGCGAAACGCAGCCGGTCGGTGCGGGCCAGGCCGAAGATCAGCAGGATCAGCCCGGCCGTCGCGACGACCTCGCCGAGGAGCAGGTGTCCGGCGGAGCGGTCGTGGGTGGACCACTTCACCAGCGGCCGGCCGAACATCGCATCCGCCAGGATCGCGCCCGCGATGGCCCCGACGATCTGCGCGGGGACGTAGACGGCCGCCTCGCGCAGGGTGACGCCGGCGCCGCCGCGACGGGCGGTCCACCACTCGGCGAGGGTGACGGCGGGGTTGAAGTGCGCACCGGAGACCGGGCCGAGCAGGGTGATGAGGACTCCGAGGCCGAAGACGGTGGCCAGGGAGTTGGCCAGCAACCGCAGGCCGACGTCGTCGGTCAGTTCGGTGGCCTGGATGCCGGAGCCGACCACGACCGCCACCAGGGCGGCGCTGCCCACCAGTTCGGCGGCGGCCCGCGCGACCAGAGGTGCGCGGGGTGGGGTGGCTCCGGGAGCGGGCTGGGGCTCGGTGGCGGATATGGCGGATTCCGCGGCGGTCTCGTGCGTGGCGGCCAACAAGGGCTCCTCGGTGTGGCCGCCGTAGCGGCGGGGATCAGGGGCAGGACCGCTTGACGTTGTTCTCGGCCGTGACGCGCGCGGTCTCCGCCAGGTCGGCGAACCGGCCGGCGAGTGAGGCGATGACGTCGGGCTTGAGCCGGTAGTAGGTGAACCGGCCGCACGGCTCCGTGTCCACGACCCCGGCTTCGCGGAGCACCTTCAGATGGTTGGAGAGGTTGGTCTGCCTGGCCCCCGTCTCCTCGATCAGGTGGGTGCTGCAGAGCGTCTCCTCAGCGAGGAGGGTGACGATCCGCAGGCGGAGCGGGTCGGCCAGAACCCGCAACAGATCAGTGTCGACTGACGTCAGCATGGACTGATACTGTCACATCATTCCAGGCTGATACCAGCCTGGGCTGATCTTTGGGACTCGTATCCCCGCACCGTGGGGATCCAGGCCCCGAAGGGGTTCCCGTGACCGCATCCCCGCTCCTCGTCCCGCCCTCCGACTCCCACGTCCGGCTCGCCGAGCGCGCCCGCGTCCGCACCCACCTCGTCGTCGTGGCCGGACATCTGGCCGCCGTGCTCCTGGCCCACCGTGCCGGAGGCCACCTGGTCGTCCCGTCCGCGGGTGCACAGGTCGCCGCCGACGTCGAACCGGTCGTCGCCCAAGCCCAAGCCCAAGCCCAAGCCCTGGCCGGGGCCGGGGTCAGGATGGATCTGACGGACGCGTTCCGTGAGCCGCTGACCGACGAGGTCGTGCGGGCCGTCGGCATCGTCATCACCATGGGATGCGGGGATGCGGGGATGCGGGGATGCGGGTCCGGTCGTG
This sequence comes from Streptomyces colwelliae, assembly GCF_048158785.1. NCBI lineage: Bacteria > Bacillati > Actinomycetota > Actinomycetes > Kitasatosporales > Streptomycetaceae > Streptomyces > Streptomyces colwelliae. The sequence goes on from NZ_JBLTJC010000025.1 coordinate 37,860, forward strand.
CCCGCCGGCGCTGCCTGGACTGGCCCATCAACGACCCCGAGGGTGCTCTCCCGCACCACCTGCTTGATCCACATCGTGAAGGAAGAACCCATGCCCTCCAGCCCGCTCGCCTCCGTGCTGTTCGTTTGCGTCCACAACGCCGGGCGCTCCCAGATGGCCTCCGGATTCCTCAATGACCTCGCGGGCGACCGGATCGAGGTCCGCTCCGCCGGCTCCATCCCGGGCGACCAGGTCAACCCCTCCGCGATCGAGGCCATGAAGGAGGTCGGCGTCGACATCTCCGACCAGAAGCCGAAGGTCCTCACCACCGACGCGGTCCAGGCGTCCGACTACGTCATCACCATGGGCTGCGGCGATGCCTGCCCGGTCTTCCCCGGTAAGAAGTACCTCGACTGGGCCCTGGAGGACCCGGCGGGCAAGGGCGTCGAGGCCGTCCGCCCGATCCGGGACGAGATCAGGACCCGTATCGAGGCCCTGATCGCCGAGATCGACACCCGGCAGGAGATGTGAACGGCCCGGCCGATCCGGCTCCCGCACCGTGATCCTGCGGGCGCATGACGCATCAGCCGGACTCGAACGGCGACCAGCGGGAGAGGTAGATCCTCAGTCCCTCCGGGTCGGCGCCGCGGGCGACCTTTCCGAGCTGGCCGTCAGGGCGTAGGGGACCGTGGATGATCTCCGGCCGGGGGCCCTGCTTGCCCAGCCACTGCGCGGTGAGCGGGTCGGTCCGCCCGTTCAGGAGCGAAGCGAGGCGGGCGTTGACGGCGATGAGCGGGGTGAGCCGCGCGAAGCTTGCGTGCGGTCCGAGTCGTGTCTGTTGTCTCTGGCTGTCGTGGTGACGCTTTCCCAGTGGAGTCGGTGATGGCTGTGGTCTTGGTCCGGATGCCGGGCCGACCCGCGGTGCGCTGGAGGGGGCGACGGCGAACATGGGGTGACGTGGGAGGTGTGCCCGCGCCGGTGTCAGGCGCATTCGATCTCCCGGGGCGATGTCAGCTGTCTACGTCGGCGGCCGTGAGGGCGGCGAGGGCGGCGTCGAGGCGGTGGGCGGCCTCCTCGGCGACCGGGCGGAGGGCGTCGAGTCCGGTGAGCGTGACCATCGTGTTCGGGGCGAGTGCCTGTACGGCGGTGTGGTCGCCGTCGGTGCGGACGACGACGTTGCAGGGCAGTAGCAGGCCGATGGTGCGGTCGGTCTCCAGGGCGCGGTGGGCGAGGGGCGGGTTGCAGGCGCCGAGGATCACGTAGTCCTCCATGTCGAGGTCGAGCTTGGCCTTGAGCGTGGCGGTGACGTCGATCTCGGTGAGGATGCCGAAGCCCTGTGCGGCGAGGGCTTCGCGGACGCGGCCGACGGTGGTGGCGAAGTCGGTGTCGAGGTGCACGGTGCGGTCGTAGCGCATGGCGGTGGCCCTTCTGGTCGGCTCGCACGGTGTGGGACGGGTGTCCTGCCGTGCGTCAGGTGCTCGTGAGGTGTCTTCAAGGGCTTCCCCTGGCTCCAGAAATACCCCCTGGGGTATTCATGCTACGGTCGAAAGCATACCCCCCGGGGTAATTCTTCGCTGGAAGCTGGAAGGGAGTACCCCGTGTTCTTCGTCGACACGATCGAGGTGTCAGGGCTCGGCAACCGGAGCTATCTCGCGGGCGGTGAGCGGACGGCGGTGGCGGTCGATCCGCCCCGCGACGTGGATCAGGTGATCGCGGCGGCGGCCCGGCGTGGTGTGCGGATCGCGCAGGTCGTCGAGACGCACGTCCACAACGACTACGTCACCGGCGGCCCGGAGCTCGCCCGGCTCACCGGCGCCGCCTACCTCGTTCCCGCCGGGGCCCGTGTCGCCTTCGCGCGCGTGCCGGTGCACGACGGTGACCGCATGGAGATCGACACCGCCGCCGGCCTGACCCTGCGCGCGCTCGCGACGCCCGGTCACACTCCGCATCACACCTCCTATGCGCTGGAGGAGAACGGCGCGGCGGTCGTCGTGTTCACCGGCGGTTCGCTGCTGATCGGCACCGTCGGCCGTCCCGATCTCGTGGAGCCGCGGCTCACGGAGCAGCTGGCCCGGGCCCAGCACGCGTCGGCGCACCGGCTGGCCGCCGAACTGCCCGACGGCACGGCCGTGTTGCCCACGCACGGCTTCGGCAGCTTCTGCTCCTCCACCCAGGCGCAGGGCAGCGATACGACCATCGGCAAGGAGAAGGCGTCCAACGAGGCGCTCACCCGGGACGTGGACGACTTCGTCGCCGGTCTGCTGGCCGGCCTGGACGACATCCCCACGTATTACACGCACACGGGCCCGGCCAACGCCGCCGGACCCACGCCCCTCGACCTGACCCCGCCGGCTGTCGCCGACGCCGGGGAGATAGCCGCCCGGCTGGCGGCGGGGGAGTGGGTGGTGGACCTGCGCAACCGTGTCGCCTTCGCCGCGGGGCACGTGTCCGGCTCGTTCAACTTCGAGGCCGAGGGACAGCTCGCCACGTATCTGGCCTGGCTGATTCCGTGGGGCAAGCCGGTCACACTGCTCGCCGAGTCGCCCGCTCAACTGGCCGCCGCCCAGCGTGAGTTGGTCCGCGTGGGCATCGACCGTCCCGCCGCCGCGGCGACCGGCGACCCCGGCGGCTGGGTCCGGGAGGGAGAGGCCCCGGCTTCCTTCCCGCGGGCCACGTTCGCCGATCTCGCCGGCCGGTATCCGGCGCAGGGCGTCGTCGTGCTCGATGTCCGGCGTGGCTCCGAGCGGGCGGGCGGGTGCATCGAGGGGTCGGTCCACATCCCGGTCCACGCCCTGCACCGCCGCCTCGACGAGGTCCCCGCCGGCGAGGTGTGGGTGCACTGCGCGGGCGGCATGCGCGCCGCGATCGCCGCCTCCCTGCTGGACGCGGCCGGTCGCGAGGTCGTCGCCGTGGACGACTCCTTCGACGCGGCGGAGAAGGCCGGGCTCACCGTACGCACCGTCTGACGGCGCCGTACGTCGCGGCGACCCCCGCCGATCTTCCGTACCGACACGGGAAACAAGGAGCGAGAAACCGAGATGGGTATTTTCCGACGGGGCCGGGGAGGCCCAGGCCGTGTGACCGTCCAGGAGGCGGCCGCGCGTACCGGCCAAGGGAAGAACGGGAACGCCGGCGAAAGCGGTGCCGGCGCCGTGCTGCTCGATGTCCGCGAACCTCACGAATGGCAGGCGGGGCACGCGCCCCGAGCCGTACACCTGTCCCTCTCGGCACTGGCCGCCGGGGCCGGACTGCCCGCCGAGGCGCGGGCACGGCCCCTGGTCGTGATCTGCCGCTCGGGCAACCGCTCCCGGCAGGCGGCCGAACTGCTGGCCGCGCGGGGTGCGGAGGCCGTGGACGTGATCGGCGGCATGCGGGACTGGGCCGAGGCGGGGCTGCCGGTGGTGGACCCGCGGGGCGGGAACGGCACCGTCGCGTGAGCACTCTCATACTTGCCCTGGCCGCGGGTGCGGTCATCGGTCTGGCGCTCGGCGCGCTGGGGGGCGGCGGCAGCGTGCTGGCCGTTCCCGCCCTGATCTACCTGCTCGGTTTCACCCCGGTCGCGGCCACCACCGCGAGCCTGGTCATCGTCGCCGTCACCTCGGCCACCGCCATGTCCGCGCACGCCCGCGACGGGAACGTCCGCTGGCGGACCGGGCTGCTGTTCGCGGCGGCCGGCATCGGCCCGGCGATGCTGGGCGGAGCGCTCGCCGGACGTGTCCCGGCGGCCGTGCTGACAGCGGCCTTCGCGATGGTGGCGGGAGCGGTGGCCCTGCGCATGCTGCGGAGCGGCCCGCGTGCGGCGGACACTGTCGTGCCGGTGCGGCCGGGGAGGGCGGCGGCCGCCGGGGCCGGGCTCGGCGCGGTCACCGGCGTCCTCGGCGTCGGCGGCGGCTTCCTCGCCGTACCGGCGCTGGTGAACGTGCTCGGCATGCGGATGCGCTACGCGGTGGGCACCAGCCTGCTGGTCATCACCGTCAACTCCCTGGCCGCGCTGGCGATGCGCACCGGTACGGCCGACGGGTTGGACTGGGCGGTCATCGGCCCCTTCGCCGGGGCGGCGATCCTCGGCGCCTGGGACGGGAAACGGCTGGCCACGAAGGTCTCCGGGCACACGCTTCAGCGGGTCTTCGCCCTGGCGCTGCTGGCCGTGGCCGCCTTCATGCTGATCGACGCGGCGGCATGACGCGCCGCGGCGGACGGGCCCGGGCGGGCCCTAGGCCAAGGACAGGAACAGCTTCTCCAGGCGGGCGCGCATCTGCTGGGCGTCCTCGCCGTTCTTGCGGCCGGACTCGATGTCGGTCATGCACTGCTGCATGCCGGTCGCGATGATCGCGAAACCGGCACGGTCGAGAGCGCGCGAAGCGGCGGCGAGTTGCGTGATGACGTCCTCGCAGTCGCGCCCCTCCTCGATCATCCGGATCACGCCGGCGATCTGACCCTGCGCGCGGCGCAGGCGGTTCAGCACGGCCTTCAGGTCCGCACCCTCAAGCTCCAGCTCCACGACCACTCCTCCATCAATACCCCTAGGGGTACTGTACGTCCCGGTTCGGGACGACGGCGACCATCAAAGGATCACACCCGCCATGACCAGCTCTCCCACCCCCATCACCCCTGTCACTCTTGCCACCGGCCAGGCCCGCACCCGCCTCCACGAACTCACCGTCATCGATGTGCGCACGCCCGCCGAGTACGCCTCCGGCCACCTGCCCGGCGCCCTGAACATCCCCCTGGACCATGTCCGCCGGGCCCTGCCGGAGATACGCCACGCCGCGGAACGCGGTGACGTCCTCGTCGTGTGCGCTTCCGGGGCGCGCTCGGAGAACGCCTGCAAGTTGCTGTCCGAGCAGGGCATACCGACCGCCACCCTCGCCGGAGGCACCGGAGCCTGGGCCGCCGACGGCCACGACCTGCACCATCCCGCCGCCTGCGACACGCGGGCCGGCTGGAGCATGGAGCGGCAGGTGCGCTTCACCGCCGGGACGGTGGTGCTCCTGGGCCTCTCCCTCGGTCTGCTCGTGCACCCCGCCTTCCAGCTCCTGGCCGCCGGTATCGCGGGAGGTCTGGTCTACTCGGCGGTCACCGACACGTGCGGCATGGCCGTCGTCCTGGGCAAGCTGCCCCACAATCGCCCCCGAGGGGCCGACCTAGACGCGGCGCGCGCCGCCCTGCGCGGCCGGTGAACCGGCGTTGCTCATCGGTGACCCTCGTCCTGAACGTGTGCTTGGTCCTGCGCGACCGGGCGGAGACGGGTGAGCAGGTCGCGTCGGCCATGGGCGGACAGGCCGAGTCGGCCGGCGCGTTCGAGATCGATCACGCCGCTGAGCAACCCGAGGACGGCACGGGGCGGACCGTCCAGGACGAGGTCCGGGTCGGTGGCGCGGCCGAGCCGGGTGTGGATCCGACCGCTTCGCAGCTCGATGACGGCCAACTCGTCGGACGCGACGAGTTGAATGACCGCGGGCGGGCCGTCGGGATCGGTGTCGGTGGTGAACCACGCCGGGGCGTAGGCCAGCCACTGTGCCTGGAACGCGTCGTCCGGCCGTTCCACGGTCATGAACCGCAGACCCCACAGCCCGAGCGCTTTCAGTACCGGCTCCAGCGCCTGACCGGTCTCGGTCAGGGAGTAGAGGCCGGTGGCGACCGGCGGTGGCGCGTCCTCGCGAGTGACCAGCCCGGCGGCCTCGAGTTCCTTGAGGCGGGTCGACAGCAGGTTCGCCGCGACGCCCGGCAGCCCGTTCTTCAGGTCCGTGAACCGGCACGGGCCTTGCAGCAGCAACTCCCGGACGATCAGCAGTGACCAGCGGTCACCCACGACGTCGAGGGCCCGGGCGATCGAGCAGTACTGGCCATAACTCCGCATGCGCCCAGCCTAGTCCCGGCGTGGTTGATTTTTCAAATCAAGTAGTAGAAAAAATAAACCACGCATGCATAGTCTTCCACCATGACTCGTGCACCGTCGAAACCACTCGTGCTCGCCGCGCTGCTGGCGGCGTCGTTCGTGATCAACCTCGACACCACTCTGGTCAACGTGGCGCTGCCGACGCTGACACGCGAACTGGGCACCTCCACCGCGCAGTTGCAATGGGTCGTGGACGCCTACAACCTCGTGTTCGCCGCCCTGTTGCTGACCTCGGGGAGTCTGTCCGACCGGTTCGGCCGCAAGGGCATGCTCATGGCCGGTCTGCTGGTCTTCGGCGTGGCCAGCTTCGTCGGCGGGTACGCCAACTCCTCGGCGGAGCTGATCGCGGCCCGTGCCGTGATGGGTCTCGGGGCCGCCATGACGTTCCCGGCCACGCTCTCACTGCTCACCGGCGTCTTCACCAGCCGCAAGGAGCGGGCGCTGTCCATCGGCCTGTGGGGCGCGACGGCCGGTATGGCCATCGCGCTGGGGCCGATCGTGGGCGGCTTCCTGCTGGAGCACTACAGCTGGTCGAGCGTCTTCTACGCCCTCGGCCCGGTGTCGCTGGCCGTCATCGCCCTGGTGGCACGGTTCGTCCCCAGGTCGCGGAACCCCCTCCCGCACCGCCTGGACTTCCTGGGCCTTGTCCTGTCCGCCGGCTTCATGGGGCTGCTCGTTTACACCGTGATCGAGGCCCCCGACCGTGGCTGGGCATCACCGGCGTCGCTCGCCGGCTTCGCCGGTGCCGTCCTCCTGCTGATCGCGTTCATCGCCGGCGAGCGCCGCACCGACGAGCCGATGCTCGACGTGCGGCTCTTCAAGGACATGCGCTTCAGCGCCGCCAGTGCCGCGGTCACGGTCGCGTTCTTCACGCTGTTCGGGTTCATCTTCCTGATGACGCAGTACTTCCAGTTCGTCCGGACGTACAGCCCCCTGTCCACCGGCGTCCACCTGCTGCCAGTGGCGGTCTCCGTCGCCGTCGGATCGCCCCTCGGGACGCGACTGGCGGTCCGTGCGGGCACCAAGGCGATCGTCACCGTCGGTCTGGCCCTCCAGGCGATCTTCTACTTCTGGGTCGCAGGCGTCATCTTCCCGACGCTCGGCTACGGCGTCATCGCCCTCCAGATGGTCGTCTACGGCCTGGGCATGGGCCTGACCTCTGCGCCCGCGACCGAGTCCATCATGGGAGCAGTCCCCTCCGACCAGGCCGGCGTGGGGTCCGCCGTCAACGACTCCACCCGTCTCCTGGGCGGAACGCTCGGTGTCGCGGTCATCGGCAGCGTGTACGCCTCCCTGTACGACGCGCGGCTCAGCAGCGCCCTCCCCGCGACACTGCCCACCCCGCTGACGGACCTCGCCCATCAGTCCGTCGGGGCGGCGTTCGGCGTCTCCGGCCAGCTCGCCGCCCACGGTCAGCCGGCCGTGGCCGACGCCGTACGCCAGGCCGCGACCGGCGCCTTCGACCACGGCCTCAGCGTCGGGTGCGTCGTGGCCGGACTCGTCGCGGTCGCCGGTGCGCTGCTCGCCGGCGTCTTCCTGCCCGCCCAACCCCCGCAGCAACCCGGACCGGCACACCGGCCGGCCGAGTCGGCAGACACCACCAGCGACCGAAAGGACCCGGTGCCATGACCTACGGAGAAGCCGCCGTCCGCCAGACCATCGACCGCCTCCTGAGCGACCGGCGCGATCTCGACGCCGCGGCCGACGGAGCCCTGGACAACCTCGACCAGTTCCACATCGGTGGCGCCGACGCCGTCGAACGGCTCATCCCCACGCTCGCCCTCGCGCACGGTGACGTCGTCCTGGACGTGGGCTCCGGATTCGGTGGACCCGCGCGCCAGATCGCCCGCCGCACCGGCAACCACGTCGTCGGCATCGACATCACCCCGGCCTACGTCGACGCCGCACGCGACCTCACCGCCCGGGCCGGGCTCAGCGACATCGTCCGGTTCCACAACGGGGACATCGCCGGTTTCCCGTCCGATCCGGCCTTCGACGCCGCACTCACCATGCACGTCCAGATGAATGTGCGGGACAAGACCACCTGGTTCCGTCACATCGCCGAACGCCTCGCCCCCGGTGCGCGCCTGGCCGTCTGGGAAGTCTGCCAACCACACCAGGCCGACCTGATCTGGCCCATGCCCTGGTCACTCGACGGCACCGACAGCTTCGTCGTGTCCGCCGAAACACTGCTCGTCTGTGTCGAGGACGCGGGGTTCGCCGCGGTCGAATGGGCCGACGAGTCGGCATGGGTCCAGGACTGGATCACCAAGACCTTCGCGAACGGCCTGCCCGCCGGACCCGCACTGCCGATGCTCCTCGACGACGGCTACACCCGCCTCATCGACTACACCACCGCGCTCGCAGACGGCTCCCTCGAAGTCTGGCGTGGCTCTTTCACCAAGGAGTTGCCGTCGGGGTGAGCGACAGCCCGGTTCCGGCGAGGCATCCGTCGACGAGGTGACTGCTGTGCCGGCTCGTGCGGAGCCGTGCCGGACGGTAGGCACAAGGTACTGCCAGTGCTCGTCGTGACTCCAGCCGTCCGGGGCGTAGTCGGCGCCCAACCAGACGCCGGAGTAAACCCCCGGACCAGGTCGAACCCGTGCACCACTTCCCTGGGCGCGACCCACATTTTTCAGTGTTTGTTTGTTCGGCGCCAAGGGCCGAATGCGAACAACGCCTGACGGGCTACATCTGGTGCCGACGGCCCGCTCCCGGGTCCCCGGATCGCCCATGCACGACGCAGCGGGCGGCTCGCCTTCCGGCTGGTAGGCGCGGAGCGCACTCAGGCAGCGGACAGCCCACTCGTCAGACGAACGGAGAAGCACATGCCCAGAAGGAAAACGCTCACCACCGGTGCGGCGGCACTATTGGCGGCGACCGCGCTGGTGCTGTCCGGCAGCCCCGCGCAGGCCGACGACGCGCGGGCCGCGGGAACCCGGCTCCCGGCAGAACTGGACGCTCTGATGCGGGCGAATCCGGGCGCGAAGCAACTCGACGACCGCACGATCGAGCTGCGCAACGGAGTCGTCGCCCGCCTCACGCCGGCCTCGGAGTCCTCCGTCGCGGCCTGGCCGCCTTCGTGCGACTACGGCTGGCTGTGCCTGTTCAGCGGCATCCAGGGAGGCGGCGACAGGCTCAACCTCTTCCGCTGCGGATTCGTGAACATCGGCAGTGTCTACGGTTGGAGCGACAAACTGCGCTCCTACGTCAACAACCAGACGCCGGGTACCCGCTCCAGTTTCTACAACTGGACGGGCAGCCAGTGGGAGTGGCTGGGAGACTCGGTGGCCAAGGACCAGAGCCCCAATGTTCCGACCCGGCTGTGGTACACCGACGCGATCACCGTCTGCTGAGGGTCCGACCCGGTTTCCAGCAAGGTGAAGCGAAGTAGGTGCCGTCCTCTATGAGCGGCACCTACTGGGGCGATTCGCCCCCCCAAGGTGCGGACCGGGTCGTTCTTCCCCTCCCTGATCGAGCGGCGCCGGCGCATCGACCGGGCCCCGTTCGCCGTGGTCGACGAAGAACCGGCCGCGTTCAAGGAACGGCCGCTGGACCACACCGTCTTGCCTTACGTCCTTGCCCTACGTCTTCCTGGACGCGACCTACTGCAAGGCCAGGGCGAACCACCGGATCGTGTCCCGTCACGGATGGTGAACGGCACCGGCCCATCGACGTCCTGCCGGGACGCGAAGCAGCGCCTTTGGCCGCGTGCCAGGCTACCCACCCGGCAGAGGTGCCGCGCTCGGCGCCCCGGAAGCCTTGCAGGGCGCGGACCGGCTCCATCTCGACGGGCAGCGCCCGTACCTGGCCGAGCGCATGCGGGCCCATCATGCCCTGGTCCACGGCCTGTTGAACGAGGGGATAGGGGACGGGCCTGTGCGCCATCGCCCGGCATCTGGGCTGGGTACGTCACACCGTCCAGCGGTTCGCCCGAGCGGCCCGCCGGCAGGACGCCGTCACCGCCGAGCGTGCGACAGGTAGGCGGTTGGCTCACCCGTCGCCCCTCCATTGGAGCTCGGGCGGCACCGAAAGCGCCGTAAGCCGCATCAAAAAAGACCAAAGGGCACCCCGTGCACCAACAAGCCCCCTCCGAGCGTCGCCCCTTCACCACGCGATACGTGGTGAAGGGGCCTTCACGTTCCGGCCGCGGCCGAACCAGCGCTGGGCTCGGATCAGTTGTAGTTGGTGCATCCGATCACGCCGCGACTGATGTCCTTTCCGCAGGCACGCCACGGTGACCCGAAGGTGCCGACCGTGCCGCTGTTCATCGAGGTCGCGCCCGAGGGCACCGTACGCCAGGCGGTCACGGCGCCCGATGCGTTCGTCACCCAGATCTCGTCCCCAGGCGTGGCACCGGTGATCTGCCCGTGCCAGCCGTCGTCGCACCGGAACAGGTGAACCTGCGCCGCCCCGGCGCTCACGGGAATCACCGGCTGGATACAGGCTGCGGCCTGGTCGAAGGGAGTCGTCTCCGGCGCGGCGACGGCCGGGGACGTGCTGATCAGCGCGGCCGCGATGGCTGTCACTCCGACTGCCAGAGTCGTACGAAGGTTCTTCATCTGTAGATCCTTTCGGGAGTGTGAGCATCCGTTTCTTGCTGTTTCCGGACGAACGGAGCCGACGAGTCTCATCCGGCATTCCTGTTCCGTTCCTCAACCTCGCCCGTTGGCCGTCACGAGTGCGGTTGGGCCGGTCGCTCCAGGTGTAGTGGCCCGCGCGTTGTTCGCCTTCAGAGCACTGGTGCCGAACAAACAACTCATGAAAAATGTGACGCGGCTGTCAGGCCGTCACCTGGGGGAACGGGGAGGTGCGGCGATGCCGCGCAAGGAGCGACCGCTGGACGCGGGGGACGGTCCGTTACCGGAGTTCGCCGCGGGCTTGCGGCAGTTGCGGCGGAAGGCGGGCAATCCGCCCTACCGGACACTGGCGGAGCGGGCGCACTACTCGATCTCGACGCTGTCCTCCGCGGCGTCCGGGCAGCGGCTGCCGACGCTGGCGGTGACCCTGGCGTACGTGCGCTCCTGCGACGGGGATGTCCAGGAATGGGAGCGTCGTTGGCGGGAGGCGGCGGAGCAGCTCGGTGACGGGGATCCCGCCCTCGGCCTGGCGGAGGAGTCCGGCACGCCACCGCCGTATACGGGTCTGCGGCCGTTCAGGGAGCAGGACGCGGAGTGGTTCTTCGGCCGGGAGCAGCTGGTGGAGGAGCTGGCCGAGCGGCTGGAGCGGCAGCGGTTCGTGATGGTGATCGGGGCTTCGGGTTCGGGTAAGTCGTCGCTGTTGCGGGCCGGTCTTCTACCGCGCCTGCGGGACGCGGCGACCGTGGTGGTGCTGACGCCGGGGCCCCGGCCGGTGGAGGAGTGCGCGGTACGGCTGGGCGCGCTGGCGGGCATCTCGCCGGGCGGGCTGTACGAGGAGTTCCGGCAGAACCCGGAGAACCTGGCCCGGGTGCTGCGGCAGATCGTCGCCCGCTCCGAAGGGGCCGACGGGGGCGACGGGGGCGAAGGAGGCGACGGCGTCGTGCTGGTCGTCGACCAGTTCGAGGAGATCTTCACGCTGTGCCGGGACGACGCCGAGCGGCAGTGCTTCGTCGCGGCACTGGTCACCGCCGCGTCGGCCGGGTCCGGCCAGTGCCGGGTGGCGCTCGGTGTGCGCGCCGACTTCTACGCGCACTGCACCCGCGATCCGCTGCTGGTGGAGGTCATGCGCGAGGCGCAGGTGCCGATCGGGCCGATGAGCCTCGACGAGTTACGCAGGGCCGTGGTGAGCCCCGCCCAGAAGGCCGGTCTCACCGTCGAGGGCGCACTGCTGGCGTCGCTCACCGCGCAGGCGCACGGCCAGGCCGGAGCGCTGCCGCTGTTGTCGCACGCGCTCCTTGAGACCTGGCGGCGACGGCGTGGTAACGCTCTGACGCTGGAGGCGTTCGAGGCAGCGGGCGGACTCGAAGGCGGCCTCGCTCGCACCGCGGAGGAGTTCTACGGACAACTGAGCCCAGAGCAGAGGGAGTTGGCTCGGAGGGCGTTTGTGCGGCTGACCGCGCTGGGCGAGGGGACGGAAGACACCCGGAGGCCGGCGCGCCTGGCGGAGCTGCGGGGGCTCGCCGAGCGGGCGGACGGCGACGACATCGTCGCCGTACTGGAACAGGCCGCCCGAGCACGGCTGTTGACGCTGGATCACGAACGGGTGGAGCTGGCGCATGAGGCTCTGATCCGCTGCTGGCCCCGGCTGCACGGATGGCTGGCCGAGGACCGGGAGGCCCTGCGGCTGCTGCGCCGGCTCACCGATGCGGCACTGACGTGGGAGACGCTGGGGCGAGATCCCGGCGCGCTGTACCGAGGCACGCGTCTCGCCATGGTCGCCGCGCTCGACCGCGCCTCGCTGTCCGTGCAGGAGCGGGAGTTCCTGGACGCGAGCCGGGCCGCCGCGCACAGCGAGCAGGCCGCCGTCCGCCGCGGTGTCCGCCGCCTGCGCCGGCTCACCGTGTTGCTGACCCTGCTCCTGATCACCGCCTCGGCCACCACCGTCTACGCGGTGCGTGCCCAGCACACCGCCACCCGGCAGCGCAACATCGCCCTGTCCCAGAAGGTCGCGGAACAGGCCACCGCGCTGCGCTCCACCAATCCCGCGCTCGCCACCCAGCTCAGCCTCGCCGCCTACCGCCTGGCCCCCACCACCGAGGCCCGGAGCAGTCTGCTCAGCACCTTCGCGACCCCGTACGCGACACGCCTCACGGGGCACACCGACAACGTCAACGCGGTGGCCTATTCGGCCGACAGCCGCACGCTGGTCACCGGCAGCAACGACGACACCGCCCGTCTGTGGAACGTCACCGACCCCCATCGCGCCCGCCCGCTGGCCACCCTGACCGGCCACACCGGCAAGGTCAGCCACGCCGCCTTCAGCGCCGACGCCAGGACCCTGGCCACCGCGAGCTGGGACGACACCGCGCGGCTGTGGGACACCACCGCCCCGGACAGCCCCCGCCTGCTGGCGGTCCTGCGTGGCCACACCGGCGACGTCAACGCCGTGGCGTTCAGCCCGGACGGCACCACCCTCGCCACCGCGAGTACCGACGGCACCTTACGGCTGTGGGACGTCACCGATCCGCGCCGTCCCCGCACGAGGGCCTCATTGCGCGCGGACGACGACACGGACGCCGCGCTCGTCTCCGTGGCCTTCGGTCCCGACGGCCGCACCCTGGCCGCCGCCGGCTTCGACCGAGCCGTACACCTGTGGACGCTCGACGCCTCCGGGAACGCCCACAGGTCGGCCACCCTGACCGGTCACACCGCAGCCGTCAGCTGGGTGGCCTTCGGTCCCGACGGGAAGACCCTGGCGAGCGCGAGCTGGGATCGCACCGTGCGGTTGTGGAACCTGGCCGTCCCCGGACGCCCGGCCCCGCTGGCGGCCCTGACCGGCCACACCGATGGCGTGCGCTCCGTCGCCATCAGCCCGGACGGACACACGCTCGCCAGCGCGAGCCTGGATCACACCGTGCGGGTGTGGGACATCGGCGATCCGCGCCACCCGAGGCAGCAGACCGTGCTCACCGGACACACCGACGCCGCCGTCTTCGTGGCGTTCAGCCCCGACGGCCGCACCCTGGCCAGCGCCGCGGACGACCACACCGCACGGCTGTGGGACCTGCCCCTCCCCGCTCTCCACGGCCACACCGACGCCGTCTGCGGGCTGGCGCCGAGTCCGGACGGCCGTGTTCTGGCCACAGCCGGCGACGACCGCACAGTCCGGCTCTGGGACGTCACTGTTCCCCGCCGCCCCCGCTCGCTTGCCACCATCACCGGCCACACCGATGCCGTCTGCGGGCTGGCGCTGAGTCCGGACGGCCGGGTTCTGGCCACGGCCGGCTACGACCGTACGGCCCGGCTGTGGGACATCACTGTTCCCCGCCACCCCCGCCCGCTTGCCACCCTCACCGGGTACGGCGATCACGTGAACACCGTGGCCTTCAGTCCCGACGGCCGTGCCCTGGCCACCTCCGACCTGGACGGCACCGTACGGCTGTTGGACGTCTCGGACACCAGCCGCCTCCGCGAACTGGCCTCCACCACCGCCCACGCCGGTGGCACCAACGCGGCCGTCTTCAGCCCGGACGGCAACACCCTGGTCACCGCGGGATGGGACCGCAAGGTAGGGCTGTGGGACGTCGGCGACCTCCGCCACCCCAGGAGGCTGGCCGTCTCCCCGGCCCTCCCGGACGGGGTCAACGCCGTCGCCTTCCGTCCGGACGGCAAGACCCTGGCCACCACGGAATTCGGCGGCGTGACGCGCCTGTGGGATGTCACCGACCACCGTCTGCACCAGAGCGCGGCTTTCGGCGGCCACGTAGGCGACGCCTACTCTCCCGCCTTCAGTCCCGACGGGAACACGCTCGCCACCATGGGTGCCGACGGCACCGCCCGGCTGTGGGACACGACCGATCCGGTCCACCCCCAGGCACTTGCCTCGCTGACCGGCGATGAGCCCGTCATGCCGGTGTTCGCGGCGGCGTTCGGCTCCGATGACCACACCCTGGCCACAGCGGGCGCGGACGGCGTCGCCCGTCTGTGGGAGACGGACCCGGACCGCGTCGCGGACCGTGTGTGCCGACTCAGCCGGCCCGCCATCACCCGCGCCGAGTGGAACACGTACTTCGGGAACCTTGCCTACCGGCCACCGTGCCCGTGACCAGCCACCTGCGAACGTGCTCAAGGGCAGTGCCGCTGCGGTGGTCGACGACGCTGGACAGCGCGGGTTGGTCCGAGGCCGACGAGTGGTCGCATCGGGAGGTGGACGCCGAAACCGAGGATCGGCATCTCGACGCCGTTGTTGAGGGTGACGGTCTGCATGGGGCGTTCCTCAGCTTTCGCGGGTTCTTCCGAGCATCCCGCCTTCGCGCCCCCGGTGGCAGGTCGAGCTGTGCCGGGGAGCGGTGTTCGGGGTAATGACAGGGCCTCCCACGCGCCTGCCACCCAGGTCAGCGCGGTGTGACACTGGTGGCATGGCACCCGAGCAGAGCACAGACAGGGGCGACGGCGAAGAGCTGGGCCGGTTCCTGCGCGCGCGACGCACCCAGACGCGCCCCGACCAGGTCGGTCTCACCGTGGGTACCGGCCTGCGCCGCACCCCCGGTCTGCGCCGCGAGGAACTGGCCACGCTCTCCGGCATCAGCATCGACTACTACGTCCGCCTGGAGCGCGGCAAGGAAACCCGCCCCAGCCCGGCCGTACTCGACGCTCTCGCCCGTGCCCTGCGTCTCGACGACGCTGAACACCAGCACCTGCGCGAGCTCGCCACCCGGGCCGCGCAGTACGCCCCCGAACCCTCGCCGCCGAGCCGCACCGTGAGCCCGCACCTGAAGCTGGTCCTGGAGACGCTGCGGCCGAGCCCCGCCTACGTCATCGGCCGCAGCATGGACCTGCTCGCCTGGAACCCCGGCGGCCTCGCCCTGTTCGCAGGCCTCGCCGACTGGCCCGCCACCCAGCGCAACATCGCCCGCTACCTCTTCCTGCACCCGACCGCGCCCATCCTCTTCCCCGACTGGGACTACCAGGTCCGCGGCTGCGTCGCCCGGCTGCGCGCCCAGTCCGGCATCGACCCGGACGCCCCCGACCTCACCCACCTGGTGGGCGAACTCCTGCTCAAGAGCCCCGACTTCGCCAAGCTGTGGGAGCGCTACGACGTCGTCGGCCGCAAGAAGGTCCAGAAGACGTTCCACCACCCCGAGGTCGGCGTCCTCACTCTCAGCGGCCAGAGCATGCACCTTGAGGGCACCCCCGGCCAGCGCCTCGGCGTCTACACGGCCGAACCCGGCACCGCCGACCACGACGCCATGCTCCTGCTTGACCTGACCGTTCCCCAGCCGGCCACGCACCTGTACGTGACGGCCGAAGAGCGACGGCATACGCGGTCGTGATGCAGACGCCCGGTGACCGCCGGTGCCGTCCAGTTCGAGGGCTTGAAATCCGAGCGTGAAGACGCCGAACTCCGGGTGGTGGAAGGTCTTTGTCCCTGTGGTGTGGCCCTGGACGTCGTAGTGCTCCCACAACGCGGTGAAGTCCGGGCTCCTGTCACGCAGTTCAGCGATGAGGCGGCCGAGCCCCAGGGTGTCGGGGGCGATGTCGGCGAGCGAGCGCAGCCGGGCTACGCAGCCGCGGATCTGGTTCTCCCAGTCGTCCGGATACAGGGCGCGGGCCCCCGGATCCAGGGCGAGCCACCGTACGACGTTGCGTTCCTCGGGCGGGGTGTCCGTCATACCGGGCAGCAGGCGCAGGCCGCCGGGGGTGGCGGCGAGCAGTTCGTAGGTGCGGCCGACGACGTGGACGGGGTGGGGTCGCAGTGTCCGGAGCAGCAGTTCGACGCCCCGGTCCAGGGCCGGACGCTGCCCGGCGCGATCCGGCTGTTCGCCCCCGTTGCCGCCACGGGCCGTCCTGGCGGCCAGGTCGCGCAGGTGGGCGCGCTCCGTCTCGCCCAGCCGCAGAGCGGAGGCGAGGGCCTCTACGACGGACGGGCTGGGTCGCGTTCCCATGCCTCTGTCGTGTTCGAGGCGACCGGTTGTCGCTCGCCGAATGGCTGCTCTTGTTCGGGTGAGCCCCTGGAAGATCAGGTGGCACCGCCGAACACCTGGGCCGGGTGAGGCCCTTCCCGCGTTCGTCGTGGACGACCAACGCGGGAAGCTTGGCGGCTGCCTCAGCGTGAGGTGAGTTTCCACAGGTGGTCGGCGGTGCCGTTGTCGGACCATTGCAGGACCTGGGCGCCGGAGGTGGTGCTCATCTGGTCGACGCCGAGCAGGAGACCGCTGTTGTAGTTGGCGATCTTGGCGTAGCCGTCGCGGGCCGGGATGACCTGCCAGAGGTGGTCGGCGGTGCCGTTGTCGCCCCAGATCAGGGCGGTGCCACCGTTAGCGGTGCCCGCGTTGGTGATGCCGAGCAGCAGGCCGCTCTTCTGGTTGACGATCTTGTAGAGGCCCTGGCCGGCGGCCACGAGGGTCCAGTTCTGGTCGGTGCCGGTGGTGGACGTGGCCTGGACGACCGAAGTGCCTTGTGCGGTGGCCGCGTTGAGGGTGTCCAGGGCGAGGCCGCTGTTCTTGTTGGTGATCTGGTAGCGCCCGGCCAGGGACGTCGAGGTGCCGCTGGGGGTGACCGTCAGGTGGTAGCCGTCGGCGGCGTTCATCGTGATCGGCACGGTGATCGAGCCGTTCGAGACGGAGTAGTCCGTGTCGGAGACGGTGATCGGACCCGGGGAAGCGGTGGTGCGGCCCGTGTCGGGGCTGTACTCCAGCTTGACGTGGACGGTGCTGCCGTAGGCCGACAGGGAGGAGAGCCCGTTGACCGTGACGGCGCACGAACCGGTGCAGCCGCCGGCGATGACGCTGATCTGGTTGCCCGCGCCGTTGAGGGAGGCGAGACCGTCGATGCCGGTCTGGGCGGGCGGTGTGGTGGTGAGCATGTTCCCGGACATGCCGCCGTACCACTTGTACGTCCAGTAGGAGCCGTTGGGCGAGCCGCCGGTGTCGGTCAGGGTGTCGCCGAGGGTGCCGTAGTGGTTCCAGAAGGCCAGCTCGGCGTCGCGGACGCCCGCACGCTCGAACTTGGCGGCGTAGCCGATGAGGGCACCGGAGTTGCCCATCTCGGTGGGCGTGCCGTACTCCTCGATGTCGATCGGACGCGGGCTGATGCCGAGGCTGCTCTCCAGCGAGCGGTAGGCCGCGACATGGGCGGCGATGCCGGAGCTGCCCTGGAGCTCGTGCCAGGCGATGACGTCGGGGACCGTACCGCTGGCCTTGGCGTCGGTGAGGAACGTGGTCATCCAGGACTGGTTCCACGCCGAGTAACTCGGGCCTTGGATCGGGGTGGTGGTGTCCTTGGTGCGGACCTCCTTGAACGTACGGGCCCAACCGGCGTCGAAAGCGCCCGCGTTGGTGGTGTCCCAGGTCCAGTCCGGCTCGTTCCAGAGCTCGTACGCGCTGATGTTGGTGGCACCGGAGGACTTCACCGAGGCGACCTGCTGGTCCACCGCCGAGAGCCAGTTGCTCCAACTCACCCACTGGTAGGGGAAGTTCGGATACCAGTCCGGCATTCGTACGACGACCTTCGCTCCCGCGGCCGCGGCCTTCGGGGCGACGACCAAGGCGTCACCCGCGGGCGCGGGCTCTCCGTTGGGGAGTTGGCTGCCGCCGGGCGCCATCTGGACGAACGTGTTGGGCTTCAGGGCCTGTACGACGCTGTCGGCGGGGGTGCTCGCAGTGGCGAGGCCGTAGAGGCTGCCCGTGCCGACGTGGGTGACGGAGCGCAGGGTCTGCGCGGCGTTGACGACCAAGGTGGTGGCCGACGTCGGCTTCCGTCTCGACGTCGGGCAGCACGAAGTCGTGTTACCGGCCCATGCCCAGCGGGTGGTGGCGTTCCTG